>DVMP01000159.1 GCA_018714925.1 Candidatus Allocopromorpha excrementigallinarum | reverse complement strand
TAACCAACTCTGGCGGCAATTGCCGCTATGGTTTCATCCGTATCCCTGAGCAGCTCCATTCCCTTTCTTATTCTGCATCCTTTCATGTATGATGCTATAGGCTGGCCGTATACCGCTTTAAACACAGACTTAAGAGACGAGGTGTTTATCAGATACTTTTTTGAAAGCTCCTCAATGGTAAAACGCTCATCCATGTGCTCCGTAATAAAATCGTGTATCTCCTTTACAAGCTCAGTCTGCCGCGATACATACTGGTCCATAACTCTTTCCTTTACAGGGTCAAAGGCGCTGAGGTAAAGAAGAAGCTCCTGAACCTTCAATCTGAAATAGCTCAGCCTCTGCTCCTGCGGAGCATGATAGAGCGCGGAAAAAATTTCTTTTGTCCTTTCACCGCCGGGGACTGCCATGGGCCTTGCCGAGGCGCAGAACCTTTCGTAAAGGTCTCTTTCCCCTGCCATACCCCCTCTTGCCGTCTTTGGGAGTCCCTCAAAAACAGTGAAAAGATCTATGGAAACGGTTATGCCTTCATAATATCCGAGGGGAAGCGTCATCACCGAATCAGCGCAGCATTCCGTCGAATGTATACATATATCTCCTTCTCCCAGATATACGGACACATCTCCCTTCATATTCCAGCCGATTCTTCCTCTGCGGCAGTGATTAATCTCGAGGATGTGGTCCTCCGGACTGTGATGAAAGCCTACTTTGTCCGCCATGTAAAGATGACTGGACACCTCTGCCCCGGGAAACACTGTGAAAATTTCAATAATTCCTCTTCCCTCTGTTTTCGTCTCCAGGCTTTTCAACTGTGACACTCCGCAGGTGTTTTTTATTTCCTCTCCCGGCTCCCTGTGCTCTTTAATTTTAAAACAGCCGTCAGGCACACCGTCAAGTCTCTGCCTCAGGCTGTTCTCATACTGTTCCTTCATATTTTACCCTTCTTGCTTTTCCTGTTCCGAAGGACAAGATATTTCCATAAGAGTCTCTATCATACTGTGAAGCAGCTTCACCTGCCCGGTATCCGCCGCCTTATAATACACTTCCTTCCCCTCTCTCCTGCTTACTACAACTCCGCTGTCCTTAAGCTGCCGAAGGTGATGAGACACCGCGGGACTGCTCATGTTCATCATGGCCGCGAGATTTATTACACACTCCTCGCAGTGGCACAGGAGCCAGAAAATCCTGATACGGCTCTCGTCGCACAGCTGCTTAAAAAGATTGGAAACAATCTTAAAGGCCTCTGTGTCAGGCAGACTGTCCATATTTAATTCTATATGCTGCCCATGATTGTGAGGTAATGGCATATGAGGCATAGTACTCCTCCTTAAGGTTTACGTTGTTTTTAATTCTATCACAGTTTTTGCCCTTTCGGAAGCATATTTGACCCAATCGGAAGGATATCCCAAAAGCTATTGACCTGACCGCATGGACAGTGTATATTATAGATAACAATTAAACAAATGTTTAATTGTTGAATCTTTTAAGAGAAAGGAACGAAGTATCATGAAAAAGACTTATAAAATTGATGTGGACTGCGCCAACTGCGCCAATAAAATGGAGGAGGCCGCAAGGAAAACCTCAGGAGTAAAGGATGCCACGGTAAACTTTATGACCCTTAAAATGGGCGTTGAATTTGAAGACGGCCAGGATCCCAAGGAGGTAATGAAGCAGGTGAGAAAAAACTGCAAAAGGGTTGAGGACGACTGTGAAATCTACCTTTAAAGACTGAGAAAAGCGACCTGATAAAAAGGAGGCGGGTAACATGAGTAAAAAACAGAAGGTTATGCTTGTAAGAATTCTTATAGCCGCTGCCATGCTGATCGCCCTGTATTTCGTTCATACAGAACATATTTTAAGATTCATCCTCTACATGGTACCCTATTTTGTCATAGGATACGACATTCTCTGGAAGGCTCTTAAGGGCATAAAAAACAGGCAGATATTCGATGAGAACTTCCTTATGGCCGTGGCTACAGTGGGCGCCATAGCTCTGGCCTTTTACGAAAACAGCGGAGACTTTACGGAGGCTATTGCCGTAATGCTCTTCTACCAGGTGGGAGAGCTTTTCCAGAGCTACGCTGTGGGAAAAAGCAGAAAAAATATAACAGAGCTTATGGATATACGTCCCGACTATGCCAACGTGGAAATAAACGGCAGGCTTGAAAAGACAGATCCTGAGGAGGTGGAAGCAGGCAGCGTCATAGTTGTCCGGCCCGGGGAAAAGGTTCCTATCGACGGCTTCGTGATTTCCGGCACGTCCACCCTCAACACCAGCGCTCTTACGGGAGAAAGCATCCCCAGAGACGTTAAGGAGGGAGATGAAATCCTCAGCGGCTGTATAAATATGACGGGAGTTCTCAAAATTAAAACCTCAAGAGAGTTTGGAGAATCCACAGTCTCAAAGATTCTTGACCTTGTGGAAAACGCCAGCTCCAGAAAATCCAGGTCAGAGGATTTTATATCAAAGTTTGCCCGTGTATATACTCCAGCCGTCTGCGCGGCAGCCCTGGCCCTGGCCTTTGTTCCTCCCCTCATCAGAGTGGTATGCATGGATGCCGGACCCGACTGGGACACATGGATATACAGAGCTCTCACCTTCCTGGTAATAAGCTGTCCGTGCGCTCTTGTCATCAGCATACCTCTCAGCTTCTTCGCAGGCATAGGAGGGGCCAGCAACGCGGGAATCCTCGTAAAGGGCTCCAATTATCTTGAGACCCTTTCCAAAACAAAAATAGTTGTATTTGACAAGACGGGTACCCTTACTCAGGGCGTATTCCGGGTAAACGGCATACATCACAGCAAAATGGAGGATCAGCTTCTTCTTGAGTACGCCGCCCTGGCCGAAAGCGCCTCCTCCCACCCTATAAGCAAAAGCCTGAGACAGGCCTGCGGCAGAGAGCTTGACATATCCAGAGTAAGTGACATAAGAGAAATAAGCGGCAACGGAGTCATGGCAAAGGTTGACGGAAAGGAGGTGGCCGCGGGCAACGACAAGCTTATGGACCGCCTTGGAGTCCCATATATAGACTGTCATTCCGTAGGGACCATTATCCATATGGCCATTGACGGTCAGTACGCAGGTCACATACTCATTTCAGATGTGGTAAAGCCTGACTCGAGGAAAGCCATAGAGGCTCTTAAATCCGCCGGCATAGAAAAGACAGTAATGCTCACGGGAGACGGGGAAAAGGTTGCCGGCCATGTAGCCTCGGAGCTGGGAATCGACCAGGTATACAGCCGGCTTCTCCCGGCAGACAAGGTGGAAAAGGTGGAGGAGCTTCTTAAAAGCAAGCCTGAAAAGTCCAAGCTGGCCTTTGTAGGTGACGGAATAAACGACGCTCCGGTGCTGAGCCGGGCCGACATAGGCATCGCCATGGGGGCCATGGGCTCCGATGCCGCCATAGAGGCCGCCGACGTGGTACTCATGGATGATGATCCTCTCAAAATATCAAAGTCCATTAAGATATCAAAGAAGTGTCTGAGAATAGTTTATCAGAACATCGTTTTCGCCATAGGCATAAAGCTCATATGCCTGGCTCTGGGAGCCGTGGGAATAGCCAATATGTGGCTGGCCATATTCGCCGACGTAGGCGTCATGATACTGGCGGTCCTCAACGCCATACGTGCCCTGTTTGTCAAAAGGCTGTAGAAATAAAAGGACGGCGGACAAAATCCGTCGCCCTTTTATATTATCCTTTATATTATAAACATGGCGTCTCCGTAGCTGAAGAATCTGTATTCTTCCCTTACGGCCTCTTCATAAGCCCTGAGGATCTGTTCCCTGTCGTAAAAGGCCGATATGAGCATGAGAAGAGTCGACTTGGGAAGATGAAAGTTGGTTATAAGACTGTCAACGATTTTAAAATCATATCCCGGGTATATAAATATCTCCGTACTGTCCCCGCCTTCTCTTATCTGCCATGCACCTTTATCTCCGCCGCTATGGTAAAAGGCCGCGCTTTCAAGAGTTCTTGTGGATGTGGTGCCTACGGATATTACCCTTCGCCCCTCTCTTTTTGCCCTGTTTACGGCCTCAGCCGTTTCGCGGCTTATGTTATACTCCTCAAAATGCATCCTGTGCTCCTCTATATTCTCGCATTTTACAGGTCTGAAGGTTCCTATACCCACATGGAGAGTCACCCACAGGGTTTCCACTCCCATTTTCTTTATTTTCTCCAGAAGCTCCTCAGTAAAATGGAGCCCCGCCGTAGGCGCCGCCACAGAGCCTTCCTCTCTGCAGTAAACCGTCTGATATCTTTCTCTGTCCTCCGGGCCGCTGGGCCTTTCTATATACGGAGGAAGGGGCATGGCTCCCGTTTCTTCAAGACGCTCCATAAACATACCCTGACAGGTGAATTCAACTGTCCTGGTTCCTCCCTCTCCAAAGTCCAGTATCCTCGCTTCAAGGAGAGGCTTTTCCGAGAAAACAACCTCATCTCCCGGCTTCAGCCGTTTCCCCGGCTTTACCATGGTTTCCCATATGTCTCCCCTTATTCTTTTGGTCAGAAGAAACTCCGCCTTTGCTCCCGTGGTCTTTTTTCGCCCCAGAAGTCTGGCCGGCAGTACCTTTGAATCGTTCATAACGAGACAGTCCCCGGGCCTGAGATATTCCGTTATATCAAAAAAGTGTCTGTGCTCTATCCTCCCGGTATCCCTGTGAACCACCATGAGCCTTGAGCCGTCCCGCCTCTCGCATGGCTTCTGGGCTATCAGTCCTTCGGGAAGATTATAGTCAAAATCATTTATGTTCATTTTCTATTTATCCTCTATGTCAAGCTTCATCTGCTGATCCTCATCACACGCTATACCCAGATGCCTGTAGGCCATTTCGGACACCACGCGGCCCTTCTGAGTTCTGTGAAGAAAACCCGCCTGTATCAGATACGGCTCGTAGACGTCCTCTATGGTGACACGCTCCTCTCCTATGGAGGCCGCTATGGTGTCTATACCTACGGGTCCGCCGTTAAATCGTTCTATTATGGTGCGCAGTATTTCCCTGTCAAGGCTTTCAAGTCCCATAGGGTCCACGCCCAAAGCCTCCATGGCTTTTTTTGTAATATCCGGATCTATGGCGCCGCTTCCTTTTACCTGTGAAAAGTCTCTCACCCTTTTAAGGAGCCTGTTGGCCACCCTGGGCGTTCCCCTTGAGCACTTTGCCATTTCCTCGAGGGAGGCTTCGTCAGCGGTTACTCCCAGTATCTCGGCTGATCGTCTCATTATGCTTTTAAGCTCTCCTGGAGTATACATTTCAAATTTACAGCTTACGCCGAACCTGTCCCTTAAGGGCGCGGAAAGACTCCCTGCTCTTGTTGTAGCCCCTATTAGAGTGAACCTGGATATGTCCAGCCTTATGGATCTTGCCGAAGGGCCCTTTCCGATTATTATATCCAGGGCAAAATCCTCCATGGCCGAATAAAGAACCTCCTCCACCGCTCTGTTAAGCCTGTGAATCTCGTCTATAAAGAGCACATCGTTCTCATCGAGATTTGTCAGTATGGCGGCAAGATCTCCCGCTCTTTCTATGGCCGGCCCTGAGGTAATTCTTATATCCACTCCCATTTCATTGGCTATTATACCTGCCAGCGTCGTCTTTCCCAGTCCCGGCGGGCCGTAAAAGAGCACGTGATCCAGAGGCTCTCCTCTCATTTTAGCAGCCTCTATGAATATCTTCAGGTTCTCCGTAACCTTCTTCTGTCCTATATAGTCCCGCAGAGTCTGTGGTCTTAAGGTTGTTTCCGCTCTTTCCTCTCCCTGGGCAGGCTCTGCCGCTGTTATCCTTTCTTCGTAATCCATATGTCCTTCCTTTAAAACAGTTTCTTAAGGGCAAGTCTTATGTATTCCTCCGCCGTAAGCTCGCTGTCCTTTACGGATCTTACCGCGCCTGCCGCCTCAGCTCTGGTGTAGCCTAACGCCATCAGAGCCGCCACAGCCTCTCCTCTGGCGTTTTCAGGACCGGAAATTTCCTCCGCGGCCGGAGCGTTCGTATCCTCTGTGTCCCTTCCCTCGACGGAAAACTTATCCTTCAGCTCCAGAACTATTCTCTCCGCTGTTTTTTTCCCTATGCCGTTAGCCTTTGTAAGGGACTTGGCGTCTTCAAAGGCGATGGTCTGCTGAAGCTGTGAAAGAGGGAACGCGGACATTATGGATATCCCCGCCTTGGCCCCTACTCCGTTTACCGTTATGAGCTTTTTAAAGGCTTCCAGCTCTCCCTTTCTTGAAAACCCGTAAAGGCTGACGCCATCCTCCTTTACCGACATATACGTATAAACCATTACCTCGCTGCCTTCCGCCGCCAGATAAGCCGATGAATTGGCCGGTACAAATACCTCGTATCCCACACCGTTTACATCGACTGTTATGTATCCGTCTCCCTTTTCAGCCAGGAGGCCTCTTATGAAACCTATCATCTTATGTTCAGCTCCTTTAATCTTCTTCTCGTTTCCGCCGAATGACCGTGACATATGGCCGCTGCCAGCGCATCCGCAGTATCGTCAGGCTTTGGCACCTCCTTTAATCCCAAAATTGTCTTTACCATCATCTGCACCTGATTCTTTTCCGCTCTGCCGTATCCTACAAGAGCCTGCTTTATCTGAAGAGGCGTGTACTCCTCCACCTCTATACCGCTTTTTACACAGGCAAGAATAGCAACGCCTCTGGCCTGTCCCACCAGGATGGCGGTCTTGGCGTTGCTGTTAAAAAACAGCTGCTCCACAGAGGCCACATCGGGCCGTTCCTCAGCTATTATATTCCTTAAAGAGTCGTAAAGCCTTTCGAGTCTTTCACTCATCGGAAGACCTGCTTCGGTAATTACCGATCCGTAGCCGCAGGCCTTAAATTTATTGCCTTTTTTTTCCACCACACCGTAGCCCAGCGTGGCATACCCCGGATCTATTCCAAGAATTTTCATGCCGTCTCCTTTTTATCCATCATAAGTATACCACACAAACATATGTTTGTCTATTGAAAAAGATTTTCATAATGTGGTATAATTATAAATAATTATTCCCAAGGCTCAAGGGCGGCGGACACGTCCTCCACAGGGGAAGACAGGCCTCCGCCCCGCAGGCCGGAAAAAGGAGCGGACATGCGTATTCCAAGACAGAATAAAATCCTTGAACTCATTGAAAATTACGAAATCGAGACTCAGGATAAGCTTGCTTCAATGCTGAAAAGCTTCGGCTATGAGGTGACTCAGGCGACTATTTCCAGAGACATTAAGGAGCTGCATCTCATAAAAACTCTTTCCTCCTCGGGAAAGTATAAATATG
Organism: Candidatus Allocopromorpha excrementigallinarum; assembly: GCA_018714925.1. Taxonomy (GTDB): domain Bacteria; phylum Bacillota; class Clostridia; order Peptostreptococcales; family Anaerovoracaceae; genus Lentihominibacter; species Lentihominibacter excrementigallinarum. The sequence goes on along the minus strand of DVMP01000159.1, from coordinate 4,419 downwards.
CAGTTTCCACCAACGAGGAGGGACCCCTGTCAGGAAGATTTTCCAACATATACAAGGAGACCGTTAAGTCCACAGCCTATTCAGGCAACATCGTTCTTCTCAAGACCCTTTCAGGGTGCGCCGGAGCGGCCGCCGAGGCCCTTGACTCCATAGGCCTTCCCCATGTAATAGGATCTGTGGCAGGAGACAACACCATTATGTTTGTAGTCGATGATCCCGAGAACTCCCCTGTTGTTGTGGAGCTTCTCAATGACATGCTTAAGAGGTAGCCTATGATACGCCACGTACGAATAAAAAATTTCGCCATAATAAAAGATGCCGAAATAGAGCTTCACGACGGGCTCAATATTATAACAGGCGAAACAGGGTCGGGAAAATCCATAGTGATACAGGCTGTCAGTCTGGCTCTTGGAAGCAGAGCCGACGCCGGATTTATACGCTCCGGCTGTCAGAAGGCCACCGTGCAGATGATCTTCGACCACCTGGACAAGGAATACATTATTACCAGGGAAATATCCTCCTCCGGAAAGAACATATGCCGCGTAAACGACGATATTGTAACACTGGGACAGCTCAGCCGCCTGTGCGGGACCCTTGCCGATATCCACGGCCAGTATGACCATCAGTCCCTTCTCAATCCTGAAAACCATATTAAAATGGTAGATCTTTACCGAAAGGAAAAAATCTCCGAATCGGCAGAGGCTGTGGCCTCCCTCTATGAGGAATATTCACGCCTTTCAGGGGAGCTTTCACGTCTTGATTCCCAGGCGGCCCGTGACAGAAGAGAAATGGATTTCATGGCCTACGAGCTTAAGGAAATCGACGAGGCCCGTCTCGTTGCCGGAGAAGACGAGACTCTTGAGGAACAGCTGCGCCTTCTCCAAAACAGTGAGAAAATATACGAGAGCCTGGCGGAGGCCTACCGGCTCTCTTCCGAAGCGGAGCCTTCCATCCTCTCTTCCCTGAAAAATGTCACACAGCTCCTTTCCCAGGTATCTTCCTACTCTCAGGAGCTTTCCGATATATATTCAAGGGCGGACGGCCTTTACTATGACCTTGAGGATATATGCTCCTCTCTGAGAGAGTGCCGGGACAGCGCCGTCTTTTCTCCTCAGGAGCTGGACTCATGTATATCCAGACTCGAAACCATCAATCATCTCAAAGCAAAGCACGGAAAAACCGTCGAAGAGCTTCTTGAATACAGAGATCTGCTGGACCAAAGACTGTCCTCCATTGAAAACGCCGATGAAATAAGAGAACGTCTCGAAAAGGAAAAAAAGCAATGCGAGGAAAAGCTTCTGAAAGCCTGCGAGGCCCTTTCCCTTGAAAGAAAAGCCTCCGCCAAAAGTCTTGAGGAAAAAATTTCGGCAGAGCTGAGCCAGCTCAGCTTTAACGACGCGAAATTTTCCATTAGTTTTGAGAAATCCGAAAGCTTTTCCCCTCAGGGGACAGATATAGTGGAATTTCTCATAAGCACCAACCGCGGCGAGCCTTTAAAGCCCCTGAGCCGCATAGCCTCAGGAGGTGAAATGTCCAGAATAATGCTGGCCTTTAAGAAAATAATCGGTGATTACGATGATATTCCTACTATGATATTCGATGAAATAGACAGCGGCATAAGCGGAATAGCCGCCAGCGTTGTAGGCAGAAAGCTGTCCGAAATAGCCAAAAGCCATCAGATAATATGTATAACACACCTTCCTCAGATAGCGGCCTTTGGAGATTACAACTACAGAATATCCAAAACCTCCGATGAATCCATGACCTACACAACTGTAGAGCCGCTGTCAGAGGAGGAAAAAATCGAAGAAATAGCCAGGCTTCTGGGAGGCGCCAACATAACGGAAACAACTCTGCGCTCCGCCCGGGAGCTTATTGAAGCTTCCGTCTGATACACACGGGAGGTGCTCAAGCCTCCTGCTTTTACGGCCCTCTTAAGCCTTAATCGCTCTTCAGCAAGGCTTCTGTCTTTTTCTTTATATTTTCCACTGTGATTTCGGGAGAATTCTTATCCGAAGTCACAGTAATATCGGCAAATTTTTCATAGAGGGGCTTTCTGATTCTGTAAAGCTCCTCTATGGTTTGTCCCTTTTCCATTGCGACGCCTCTTGTTTTTATATTCCTTAGGCGTTTTTTTATTTCCTCAAGAGGCGCCTCTATATAGACTACAATACCGGTTTTCTTAAGCTGCGCCATAGCCTGAGGATAATACACGGCGCTGCCTCCTGTAGCTATAACAGCGTTTTTTTCCTTAAGAGAGCTGAGAATCTCCTCCTCTGTCCTCATAAAGTACTCGATGCCCCTTTTATCTATAATATCCTGGAGGCCCGCTCCCTCCTTTTCCTGTATCAGAAGATCCGTGTCGATGAATTTCATTCTTAATACCTTTGCCAGTATGACTCCCGCTACGCTTTTGCCGCAGGCAGGCATTCCCGTGAGGATTATGTTTTTCATGGATTTTCCTCCTCCGCTTTTTTCAGAAATTCCTCAGCCTCATCCAGCTCTTCCTCTGAAAAAACCTTTATGCCCCTTTTTCTGAGCAGCTCGGCGGTTATTCCCTGTCCCGGGATCGTTTCTCCGGAAAAGGTCCCGTCGTATATTATCCGGCTTCCGCAGGAAGGGCTTTTTTCCTTGAGTATGGCAAAGGCCGCTCCCTCCTTCACAGCGGCTTCAAGGGCGATTTTTGCCCCTCTCATATATTCCTCTGTCACATCCCTTCCTGTTCTTGTCACCACTCTATCCTTCTGCCTCTGGGCGTCGGGCCTGGGCACACAAAGGCCTCCCATTACCTCCGGGCATACAGGAATAAGTCTTCCCTCCGCTTTCCAGGCCAGAAACCTGGGGTCCCTTTCTTCCTTTGATTTTCCGTCATACCTTACGGGCCTTCCCCCGTAAAGGCAGCTGCTTACCAGTATCTTCTTCATTTTCTCTTCCTTCTAAAAATCGCCATCACCCTTTCAGGTGGTGGCGATTATCGTATGTCAATTATTAAACCATAAAGAGAAATTTACGCTTCCTCCTCAAGGACTTCCTCCGCAGCCTCCTGAGCAGCTTCGGCTTCCTCCTCAGCTTCCGCGATCATTTCTTCTGCCTCATGAGCCGTCTCAACTGCCTCCGCAGCTTCTTCAGCGGCCTCTTCAGCTATTTCCTCAGCTTCCGCTGCGATTTTATCGGCTTCCGGCGCATCCGGATCAATGGTCTCTCTTATGCTGAGACTGATTCTCTTTCTTTCCTTATCTATCTCAAGAATCTTAGCCTTTACAATCTGTCCCACTTCCATCTCATCGTTAATATTGCCCACTCTCTTATGAGCAACCTCCGAGATATGTACAAGACCGTCAAGACCCGGCTCCAGCTCTACGAAGGCTCCGTATTCCTTTATCTGTACCACCTTGCCTTCGATAACCTGCCCTACTTCGTAATTCTCGTCTATTACGCTCCAAGGCTCAGGCTGGTTCTGCTTAAGACCGAGGGATATCTTTCCCTTTTCTCTGTTCATGGAAAGAACCTTTACGTTGATTTTCTCTCCGATGCTGAGAACCTCCTGCGGATGCTTCAGCTTGCCCCAGGATATTTCGGATATGTGAAGCAGACCGTCGATTCCACCGATATCAACGAAAGCGCCGTAATCGGTAAATCTCATTACAGTACCTTCAACCACATCGTCAACATTGAGATTTTCCCATATTTCCGCAACCATTTTTTCCTTCTCTTCATTGAGGAAGAGCTTATGGGAAAATACAGCCCTGTTTTTTCTCTGGTCAACTCTGGAAACTCTTACCTCCATAGTCTGACCCACAAACTCATCGGCATTTTCCACATAGTGATCGGAAAGCTGCGACAGAGGAATAAATCCCGATACCTCCTTGTACTCGGCGATCACTCCGCCGTTTACCGGTCTTGTTACTTTAACTTCCAGAACTGTTTTATCTTCAAGCGCCTTTACTATCTCATCCCAGTTGGCGCTGATTTCCAACTTTTTCTTTGAAAGCAGTATTCCACCGTCTCCATCGTCTGTCTTCATAACCTTAGCCTGTATTTCATCGTCAACTTTAAATACATCCGATAAGGTCTGACCCTCCTCCAGACTGACTTCCGAAGCCGGTAATATTCCGTCCTTCTTGCAGCCCAGATTCACGATAACTTCTTTGTCCGTAACCTGATGAACCTTGCCCGTTACAACTTCTCCGCTTCTCGGCAATCTTAAGGATTTTTCGATTTCATCCATAAGATCGTTCATGTTTAATTCATTGTTTTCAAGTGTTGTTTCACTCATTCTGGCAATAACCTCCTTAATTGTGCATTCAGGCGTTGAAGCGCCCGCTGCTAGTCCTATTCTATTACATTTTCGAAGTTGTTTCAACGGTAAATCTTCAATATTTTCAATAAAATAAGTATTTGCACAATATTTTTTCGAAA
>DVMP01000158.1 GCA_018714925.1 Candidatus Allocopromorpha excrementigallinarum | reverse complement strand
CAAGTTAAAACATTATATCATTAAAGGCGTGCCCGGCAAAGAAATATTTGTAATTTCTTTTCACTGCCGTAAATATATTTGTTGTGGTGGTGATATTTTATGATCATTATAATAAAAAAGAAGAGGCTGGCAGGAATACTGGCTGTTTCAGCCATGGTGGCTCTTGCCGCCGCGGCCGTCTTTTTCGGAATGAAAATCATAAAGGGCGGCAGCGTCAGCACATCGGCAGACGGCAGCTGGGGACTGAGCTTTCAGGAGGAAGGGAGGGCTCCCGCAGGAAACGCCACGGCGGAATACCTGGCGGAATATGACGGATACTATGCGGGAAGCTCCCGTGAGAAGACAATATACCTTACCTTTGACGCGGGATATGAAAACGGATATACGGCGGGAATTCTCGATGTTCTTAAAAAACACAGAGTAGAGGCTGCCTTTTTTCTTGTTGGAAACTACATAGAGAAAAGCCCCGAGCTTGTGAGGAGAATGGTGAAGGAAGGCCATCTTGTGGGGAATCATACCTATAGTCATCCCGATATGTCAGAAATAGCTGCGGAGGACGCCTTCAGAGAAGAGCTGACAAGGCTGGAAAAGGCCTATAAAAGGGTTACGGGAAAGGAAATGAAAAAATATTACAGGCCCCCTCAGGGAAAGTACAGCGAGGAGAATTTAAAAATGGCAAAGAAAATGGGGTACAAAACCATATTCTGGAGCCTGGCTTACGTAGACTGGTATGAGTCGGACCAGCCTACGAGAGAGGAGGCGATGGAAAAGCTTATTCCCAGGACACATCCCGGAGCCATAGTGCTGCTTCACAGCACCTCCAGGACAAATGGAGAGATACTGGATGAGCTTATAACCAAGTGGAAGGAAATGGGCTACGAGTTCAAATCTCTTGAGGAGCTGAAATAATTTCACCTGCCTGTATGAAAGAAAAAAATTCATGTAGAATATATGGAGGATTCGTTGTAAAATAAAGACAGAAACAGGTGATTTAAGCCTGCGTACTTAGATGGAAAAGCGGGAAAGGAGAGTGCCATGCATTTACTGATAGCATTGGGAATACTGGTAGCGGCCATAGCGGTAGCTGTTTTCAAGGTAAACAAATGGCAGAATGAAAGATATATGAAGCTGGCGCGCAAGGCTAAAAAAGCAGACGATCCTGAGGATGAAGAGTAACAGGAAAGAATCTCCTTTCATAGTATATAGCATACAAATGAAAGGAGATTTTTAAATGTCAAACTGGAGCTGGTCTACAAGACCTTCAACTGTTAATATAAACTGTTCGTCCTGCAGCTTTACGGGAAACTGTGAAAGCGCGTGCGGCTGTGAATCTGTTATCCCTCAATGTGAATACGACTGCTGCTGCGGATGTCAGAACAGCGGCTCGGGATCGGAAGCAAGCGGGACTGCATGGACCTCCGAGAGATGCGTTTCCATAAGCTCCTCCTGCGACTGCTGCTGTTGCTGTTAAGAACAACCATAAAAGGGAGGGTACCCCGAAAGCTCTGAAAGGCAGAGGGGCCCTCCCTTTCAATATGCGCAGACACAGATTAAAGGGTCAGTTTTTAAGGCTCTGCATAGGAGCCGGTATACGGCCGCCTCTGTTTATCATTACGGCCGGTGATTTTTTGTTTACGGACATTACGGGACCGCTTCCGAGGAGCCCTCCAAAGTCAAGGGTGTCGCCTTCGCCGCGGCCTATGGCAGGTATGACTCTCACCGCGGTGGTTTTGGAGTTGACCATTCCAATGGCAGCTTCGTCAGCGATAATGGCGGCTATTGTTTCAGGAGAGGTGTCTCCGGGAATAACTATCATATCAAGGCCAACGGAGCACACAGCGGTCATTGCCTCCAGCTTCTCTATGGAAAGAGAGCCTGACCTGGCCGCTTCTATCATGCCCGCATCCTCCGATACGGGGATAAAGGCTCCTGAAAGACCGCCTACAGTTGATGAAGCCATAACGCCGCCTTTTTTCACTGCGTCGTTCAGCATGGCGAGAGCCGCTGTGGTGCCGTGGGCGCCGCACTGCTCAAGACCTATTTCCTCAAGGATATAAGCAACGGAATCTCCCACGGCGGGAGTAGGGGCGAGAGAAAGGTCTATTATGCCAAAGGGAACGCCCAGCCTTGATGAGGCCTCACTTCCCACAAGCTGACCCATTCTCGTTATTTTAAAGGCGGTTTTCTTTATGAGATCGGCGACCTGTGAGAGGGAAGCGTCCTCAGGCATCTTTTCGAGAGCGGCTCTTACTACTCCCGGCCCGGAAACGCCCACGTTGAGAACACAGTCAGGTTCCCCTATGCCGTGAAACGCTCCCGCCATAAAGGGGTTGTCTTCGGGAGCGTTGCAGAAAACCACCAGCTTGGCGGCGCCTATACAGTTTCTGTCCTTTGTAAGAAGCGCCGTTTCCTTCACAATACCGCCCATCATTTTTACAGCGTCCATGTTTATACCGGCCTTGGTGGAGCCGACATTGACTGAGGAGCATACCAGCTCCGTTTCTGAAAGAGCCTCGGGTATGGAGGCTATAAGCTCTCTGTCTCCGGAGGCGAAGCCCTTCTGAACAAGGGCCGAATATCCGCCTATAAAATTGACTCCGATACTTGAGGCGGCTCTGTCCAGGGCAGTCGCGTATTTGACCGGATCTCCTCCTGACGCGGCGAGAAGAAGAGCTACAGGGGTGACGGATACCCTCTTGTTTACTATGGGAATTCCGTATTTCTTTTCTATTTCCTCTCCTGTCTTCACAAGCTCTCCGGCCCGGCAGCAGAGCTTGTCGTATATTTTTTCACAGGCCCTGTCTATATTGCTGTCACAGCAGTCCAAGAGGGATATTCCCATGGTTATGGTACGTATGTCGAGATGGTCTTCCTGTATCATGGTTATGGTTTCCATGATATCCTTTGTGTTGAGCATAATCTGTTCCTCCTGATGTGACTTTCCTGTCAGATTCTGTGCATGGAATTGAAAATATCCTCATGCATAACGTGTACGGTCATTGCGGGAACACCGGCCTCGATATTTCCTTTAAGCTCTTCGATGGAGCATGTCATATTATCTATATCCACCATCATTATCATGGCAAAGTATTTATCGAGAACTGACTGGGTAACCTCCGCCACATTGGCGCCCGCTTCGGCGCAGGCAGTGCTGACCTTGGCCAGGATGCCGACGGAATCCTTTCCTATTACGGTAATAACAGCTTTCATATGGTCCTCCTGAAAATTTCTTTTTTCCTTCAGCATTTTATCACAAGGTAGAGTCCGTCATCAAGAGAAGGATCCGCCCTGTAGGAGATTTTTACTCCGGGGTACTTTTCCGCGAAATAGAGCTTATTGCATTTGCGGTTTCCTATCATGCAGGAAAAGCAGCGGCTGCTGCTGGTAAAAATAAAGGCATCGTCTTTATCCCGGGAGATCAGGCTCTTCATCTGCTCCTCAAGGGATTCTCTGGCGATACGGCCCTCCACCAGCTGTCTGAAGGCGGGGTGAAAGGTGCTGCCTCTTATTTCGCCGCCTTCTGTTATGAGATCTGTGCTCTTAAGACCTACTCTTATTATGTTTATACCGGCTCCGCTGATAATCTTGTACATTTCCTTGGTTATTTCCACAGCTTCACAGGTGGAAAGAGGCGTATAGGAGCCTGCCATATACATGGAGTAAAGCTGTGTGTCTCTGAGAACCACAGTGGGATAGAGCCGGGCAACGGAAGGCTTTATGGCTGCCGTTTCCCTGGCGGAGAAGAGGCATTTTTCCATGGAATCTTCCGGAAGACCGATCATAAGCTGTATGCCCAGCTGGAAGTCATAGCTTTTTATGAGGCGGCAGGCCCTGTAGACATCCTCGACGGTATGACCTCTGTTTGAGGCGGCCAGCACGTCAGGGTCAAAGGACTGGACTCCCAGCTCTATAACATCGGCGTCATATTTTTTAAGGTTGTCAAGGATCCTTTCATCTATATAGTCGGGTCTTGTGGACATATGGATTTTATGGATACGTCCGGCATCCTTGTACTTTTTCGCCGCAGCAAGAAAGGAAGACTGCTCATCCAGAGGCAGTCCGGTAAAGCTGCCTCCGAAAAAGGCGGCCTCTATAGTCTCAAGGCCTCTCCCCTCTAAAGTGGGAAGATATGTTTCTATTATGTTTTCGGCATCCGCAGCCGTCACATGGGCCTGCCGCGCTGTAATGGCCTTCTGATTGCAGAAGACGCAGTCGTTGGGGCAACCTCTGTGAGGTATGAATACAGGTATTATGGCGTGTTTTTTCATAATCTTTATTTTACCACAAATAGGGCTGTATGGTATAATCTTATGGCGAAGATACGACATAATACGACAATATTCCGTTTTACAGGGGAGAAAAATGAAGAGGAAAGTGAAAAAATACAAGCTTGCGGCCGCGGCGGCGGCTTTTCTGGTAACGGCGGTAACTGCCTGCCTGGTGTTTTATTACTCTACCCAGCACTCTCTGGCCCTTAACGGTGATCAGGAGATAACCATAGGTCTGTACGGCGTTTACGAGGAAAAAGGAGCCAGGGCCTCGCTGGGAGGAAAGGATGCTTCGGATCAGGTGAAGACAGAGGGAGAGGTGGACTCCTCAAAACCCGGCGAATACATTATAAAGTACAGTATTGAGGGAATGAGCCTTGAAAGGAAGGTTACTGTTCTTGATAAAATGAATCCGGAAATAACCCTTAAAGGTGAAGAGGAGATGACCATGAAGCTGGGAGAGAGGTTTTCGGAGCCCGGCTGGGAAGCAAGGGACAGCAGCGGAAGGGACATAACCGCTGAGGTGGAGGTTTCCGATACTGATTTTAAAAAGGCCGGGGAGCATTTTGTAGAGTATACCGCAAGGGACAGCAGCGGAAACAGGACCATGATAAGAAGAAAGGTGGAGGTGGAGCCGAATCCCGGGCTTGACTCGCCGGGACTGCCTATATGTATGTACCACTACGTTTACAATAAGGAGGATCCTCCCGAGGATCTGAACAAAAGATACGGAAACTATATATCGTCGGCGGATCTGGAGGAGGAGCTCAAGTGGCTGAATGAAGAGGGGTACTATTATCCCACATGGCAGGAGGTCCGCGACTATGTGGACGGAAAGCTTATACTTCCCGACAAGAGCATAGTGCTGTGCTTTGACGACGGCGCCTTAAGCTTTCTTGAAAACGGAATACCTGTTCTGGAGGCACAGAAGGTGCCGGCCACATGCTTTATGATAACCTCCTCTGACGGTGAGAATAAAGTAAGTAAATACAGGAGCAGCTATGTTGACTATGAATCACATTCTCACAATATGCACAGAGCGGGAGGAAACATAGGACACGGAGGAATATTTACGGCAATATCAAGAGAGGAGGGCCTGGCTGATCTTAAGGAATCCATCAGAATATGCGGCAGCGGAGACGCCTTTGCCTATCCCTTCGGTGATTACAACGACAGCAGCAGGAGCATGGTAGAGGAAGCGGGATTTCTCTGCGCTGTGACTACCCAGTACGGAAAGGCCGAGCCGGGAGACGACCCGCTGCTTCTTCCACGGGTGAGAATGGTAATGGGTCAGAGTCTTGAGAAATTCAAATCAGCCGTAGAGCCGTAAAGGGGACTTCCTGTAAGCAGGCTGCCTATATCGGTAAGAGGAAAGCCGTCAAAGAACAGGATATCTATGTTTCTGACTTTGGCGAAGTCCCTGACAGAGGCAAAATCCGGATGCGCGCTCAGATCTCCGTTAAATACAAGACAGCGTTTTCCGTCGATAATGAGATTGCCGCCGCAGCCTCCTATAAATCCCCATGGAAATCCCGGAAGCAGTACGTGACCGGGGCTTATGAGCAGCACCTTTGCCCCGTGGGAGAGGAGGGACTTTGCCATACCACGGTCAGATGTTATAAAGGAACTGTCGTCTACGGGAAGACATGAGCACCTGGAATATCCCTGCTTTACGTTGACGGTTTCAAGTCCCATAAAGCGGGCGGCCTCCAAAAGCCGGGGGTCGGTGTGCTTCAGGTTGTGGATGAAGTATTTCCCAGTACAGAGGGCATTGTATACGGCGTCCTTCGGATATGATGATGAGAGTCGCTCTTTTTTTCCGAAAAACAGGCGGCTTTCCTCCCATAATCCCATCTGGCACATGTATATGTCAGGATGCAGAGATATTTCCCTGCTGACAGGGGAATCGTCATTTTTCGTATAAACAATATTAAAGCCTTTTTCCCTGAGAAAATCCTTCAGAGGTCCACAGGCGGCGGGGGAGATATACACATTATTCATGGCAGACACCTTAAAAGCCGTATTTTTCGGCTTTTTCCTTCATAAAGGGGAAGACTCCCCGGGCTGAAATATTAAACACCGTCTGAAGAATATCCTTTTCGGAAATCCTTTTTCCCGACATGAACCAGCTTCTGAGGACGCCCATAACAGCGGAAATATGATATGTTACAGCCAGGCGGGCCTCCGCCATGTCCTTCTCGTTCATCCGGGCCCGGGTCTTTAAGATGGAGAGGATGCAGGCTTTTATTTTATCAGACAGGAGAAAGTAATGATCTCCCTTCATGAGAAGCTCCACGTATTTTAACCTCTGGGGGAAGTATGATGAAAAGATAGCTTCAACGGCTCTGCCCTGAAGGAGAGCGCCTATATCCTCCGCGGACTCAATGGCGGTTTTTAAAGGAGTGAAGAGCTCCTCCACAGCCTCTTCAAGAAGGTGATAAATATTATCGTAATGGGTATAGAAGGTGGTTCTGTTGTAGCCGGCGGCCAGGCAGAGCTCTCTTACGGAGATTTTCTCTATGCTCTTTTTTTCATAGAGCTTCCAGAAGGCTGTAATGAATTCTTTTTTCGCGTCTCTTTTTTCCAACTTTCCTCTCCTTATATAATCTCTTTCTTTGTAAATGATAGCACAAAACCGACAATTTGCATATAATTGTCGGTTGAAGGAGCATCAGAGGACAAATATACTTTTAAGCATAGAAAGGCAGACAGGAAGAGAGGGTGATATTTTGAAGGTAATAGAGCTCAGGTATCTTACAAAGGATTACGGAGGGGGAAAAGGAATATTCGATGTAAGCCTCGCCATAGAAGAGGGCGAGGTATACGGATATCTCGGCCCCAACGGAGCGGGGAAATCAACAACAATACGCCAGCTCATGGGGTTTTCCCGGCCTGATTCGGGAGCGGCGTTCATAAAGGGCTTTGAATGTCGCAGAGGACAGAAGGAAATACAGAAGATAACGGGATATCTTCCGGGAGAAATCGCCTTTCCCGAGGATATGACCGGGACCTCGTATCTTGATCTTATAGCTGCCATGAGAGGGACAAAGGATCCTTCAATGAGACAGAGGCTGAGGGAGATATTTGAAATTAATACAGATGTGAGAATAAGGAGGATGTCAAAGGGTATGAAGCAGAAGCTGGGGCTTATAGCGGCCTTTATGCATGATCCTGAGATACTCCTTCTGGATGAGCCTACGTCAGGTCTTGATCCTATTATGCAGAATCGTTTTATAGAGCTTATAAAGGAGGAGCAGAAGCGGGGAAAGACCATCCTCATGTCATCGCATATATTTGAAGAGGTGGAACGAACCTGCCGCCGGGTGGGAATAATAAGAGAGGGGATTCTCATAAGGGAAATCCCAGTGGAGCAGCTGAGAAGCTCCGGCTCAAGAAAATACAGAATACGATTTGAAAATCGGGAGGACGCGGCCGCCATGGAAAAAATGTGGAAGGGAGCAGAGCCTTCCCAAGGTGGAGAGGAGATGGAATTTACCGTAAGGGACAGAGATATAAATGATTTTATTTTAAGTCTCTCAAAGGTAAGAATACGCTCTCTTGAAGAGAAAAATCAGACGCTCGAGGAATACTTCATGGAGTTTTACGGAGGTGACGGAGATGAATCTTCCTTACTTTAAATATGTAGTCAGATCAAATATTAAATTCCTCGGGGCCTTTACTCTGGTTCTGTGTATATTTGTCGCCGTGATGATAAATGTCTTTACGCCGGCGACAATAGACAGCCTTCAGCAAACGACAGAGGGAACCTTTGCGGCTAATATACTCGCGGGAGACGGAACTCTTCTGGGCTTTATGTCCAATTCCTTTTACGCTGTTATGGCTGTAATATTCCCCATGGTTTATTCAATAGCCGTGGGAAACAGGCTGGCGGCTGCCTGTCTTTACGCCCTGGGGATCATATGGTTTAACAGAAAGGACCTGCCTCTTTAGCAGGTTTTACTGTTCAGAAGGAGGACAGATATGTTAAAATAAAGAAACCGATTTTAAAAGAGAGGACAGAGAATGGTCAATATAGGAAACAGCTGGGATGATGTTCTCAAGGGAGAATTTGAAAAGCCTTATTATCTTAAGCTGAGGGAATTTCTTAAAAGGGAGTACAGTACGAGAACCATATATCCTGATATGTACGATATATTTAACGCTCTGAAGCTGACGCCCTATGAAAGTGTAAAGGCGGTAATACTGGGCCAGGATCCGTACCACGGGCCGGGACAGGCTCACGGTCTGTGCTTTTCAGTGAAGAGGGGAGTTCCCAAGCCGCCTTCTCTTGTAAATATATTTCAGGAGCTTGAGGACGAGCTTGATATAAAACAGCCTGATCACGGCTGTCTTGAGGACTGGGCGAAAAGCGGAGTGCTGCTTTTAAATACAGTGCTTACGGTAAGACGGGGAAGCCCCAATTCTCACAGAGGAAAGGGCTGGGAGATATTTACCGACAGGGTAATAGAGCTCCTGGGTCAAAGAGAGGAGCCTATGGTCTTCATATTGTGGGGAGGCAACGCCAAGGCTAAAGAGAGGCTCATAACCGGGAGAAATCATAAGATAATAAAGGGGGCGCATCCAAGCCCTCTGTCAGCTCATAACGGCTTCTGGGGAGGAGGATATTTTTCAGGAACCAATGAATTTCTCCTTTCAAGGGGCAAGGAGCCTGTAAACTGGAATATAGAGGATTAGACAAGGAGGAGAAGGGCTTCCGCGGCCAGGACGGCTAAGCATGCTCCGGCGGCTACAATAATGAGACTTTTTCCACGGAAGGCTATGATTATGGCGGCGGCAAAGCCTGCCCCCGCGGAGATAAAGCTGCCGGTGGCGTACATTATGGCGGGGAAGGTCATGGCGGAAAGAACAGCGTAAGGGATGTAATAGAGAAAGGAATTTATGAACCTGTTCTCTATTTTTTTGCGTATAAGGACAAAGGGTATCACTCTGATAAGATAGGTGACCCCGGCCATAACCGCCAGGTAAGGGAGAAAAACCGTAAATTCCATTACTCGTCCTCCTTTACGGGGAATAAAACAGCTCCCGCGGCTGAAGCAAGGACAGCGCATATTATAATTGCTGTTCCCGATGAAACGGCGGAAAGGGCAGGTATAAAATACATGGCCCCGCTGGCGGCCACGGCTATGGCCACTACAGCGAGAACGCGGCGGTCTTCTCTGGACTTGGGAACCACCACGGCGATAAACATGGCGTAAAGGGCTATGCCTAAAGCGTTTGTCATAAGCTGAGGAAGTACGCTTCCCATTACGGCTCCGAGGAGAGTTCCCGCGGACCAGCCAATAATGGGAAAGATTATGAGCCCTGAAAAATATTCGCGGCTGACAGAGCCCTTCCGGCCTATGGCTACGGCAAAAATCTCATCTGTAATGGCAAAGCCCAGGAGCCAGCGCCATATGCCTCTCAGCTTTTCGTCGGCCTTCTGTGAAAGAGAAACCGCCATGAGGGCGTATCTTGAGTTTATAACAAGCTGTGTAAGGGCCATTTCAATATAGGTCCCCGCGGATGCCAGCACCGTAAGACCGGCGAACTGACCTGCCGAGGTAAGATTGGCGGCGGAGATGAGAACAGCCTCCATATAAGTGCAGCCGGCCTCAACGGCCATGAGTCCGAAGGCTATGGATACGGAAAAGTATCCTAAGGCTATGGGCACACTGTCTTTCATGCCTCTTTTAAAATCCATGGGCAAAGACTCCTTTCCGCGGATTCAGTTATCTGACAGGGAGGGAAGCGCTTCTATGGCAGGGGAGACGCTGTAAAAATCTCTCAGCCTCCTGTACTCGTCCTCGGCTCTGGCAGCCGCCTTCCTGTCGGGAGAATCTGGCAGCAGGGCTTTTATCATTATGTTCTTGGAGGTATGCTCAAGGGAGGTGAACTCGGTCATCTGCACGCGGTATCCCGCTGCTTCCAGCTTAAGGCCGCGAAGAGCGTCGGTGAGAAGCTCTGTAAACTTGTCCCTTATGATGCCGTGCTTGAGCATGGGGCGGTTTACAGGACTGTCTATCTGAGAAAAAAGCTCATGCTGACAGCAGGGTACGGAAAGTATTACGCGGCTTTTCCATTTTACGGCGTTTATAAGGGCGTAGTCTGTGGCCGTGTCACAGGCGTGAAGAGTGACCACCATATGTGCTCCGCCGCTTCGGTAATCGGCAATGTCGCCCTTTCTGAAAGAAAGGCCGTCGTAGCCCAGCTCAAGAGCGGTTCTTGAGCAGAAGTCTATAACATCCTCCTTAAGGTCGAGTCCTGTTATGCGGACACTTCTGCCCATGATTTTTCTGAAATAGTAGTACATGGCAAAGGTGAGGTAGCTCTTGCCGCATCCGAAGTCTATAATATCTATGTCCCCTGAAGAGGGAAGATACTCAAAGGCAGAGTCGGCTATTTCGAGGAAGCGGTTTATCTGTCTGAATTTGGAGTATCGTTTTTTGTAGACTCTTCCTTCGGGAGACATGACTCCCAGCTTTATGAGAAAATCGCAGGGTATGCCGTCCTCTATTATGTAACGCTTTTTTCTGTCGTGCCGGGCGCTCTGAAGAAGGCGGCCGCTGTCCTTTCTGATGATCCTGGGCTTTTGTGGGTCAGAAGCCAGTATCTGTATGTCGCCAGTCTCTGTGAGAATGTTCACCTGCTTAAAATCGTTTTTTACGGCTTCAAGAGCAAAGTCAACAGCCTCGTAGAGGGAAAGGTTTTTGTGGATCGCCTTTTTTTCATACTGATACTCAGCCTGAAGCATGTATTCTCCCTTTATGATTACAGGACGCATGGTGATCCTGCTGTATTCAAGAGATTTTCTGCGCTTGCCGGAGAAAATGATTTTTACGGGAAAGTCCGGCTTAATAACGCCGCAGAAAACCTG
>DVMP01000157.1 GCA_018714925.1 Candidatus Allocopromorpha excrementigallinarum | reverse complement strand
GTGCCCGTACTTCTGCATATACATCATTATAATAACCTGCATGAAATGGCCTACGTGAAGACAGTCGGCCGTAGGGTCAAATCCGATGTAAAATCTGATCTTTTCCCTTCCCAGCAGCTCTCTTATGGCTTCATCGTCTGTGGTCTGCTCTATGAAGCCTCTTTCCTTCAGGACATCGTAAACATTTGTATGGCTGCTTACGCTGTCAGGTATAAAATCATATTTCATTTCTGTTTTCCTCCAATTCCTCGTTTATATTCGTCCTCCTGATCCGTATCAGTCCCGGCGGTCAGCTCCGGGCAGTCCTTCTGCCCGGCTCACGTCACGAGGACGGTTTATAAACAGGGCGGGGTCCTTAAAGGCTTCCATTACTTTGTACCGTAAAGCCTGTCGCCCGCGTCTCCAAGACCGGGAACTATATAGGCATGCTCGTTAAGCTTCTCATCCTTTGCGGCAATGAAAATATCAACGTCAGGATGAGCCTTCTGGAGAACCTCTATGCCTTCAGGAGCAGCTATGAGACACATGAATATTATCTTCTTCCCGCCTCTTGCCTTTATAAAATCTATGGCGGCTGATGCGCTTCCTCCTGTAGCCAGCATAGGATCCACAACGAAAATTTCTCTCTTATCTATATCGTTAGGCAGCTTACAGTAATATTCCACAGGCTCGTGAGTCTCAGGGTCTCTGTAAAGACCGATGTGGCCCACCTTGGCGTTGGGAACCAGAGCCAGCATACCGTCTACCATTCCCAGGCCCGCTCTGAGAATAGGCACTATGGCAATATCCTCGCCCTTGAGCATGTTCACCTTGGTGTCGCATATAGGGGTGGTGATTTCCACCTCCTTGAGAGGAAGCTTTCTTGTGGCTTCATATCCCATAAGCATGGAAATCTCCTTAACAAGCTCTCTGAAATCCTTTACGCTTGTCTCTTCCTTTCTTATCATCGCTGTCTTATGCTGGATCAACGGATGATCAAATACGTATACATTGCTCATTTTGTACCTGCCTTTCTTTACTCTTATTTTTATATATTGACTTTTGTTAACAAACTTATCGCTTCAGGTCACGCGGGACAGCTACATACTGTTGAGCATGTCCACTCTTCTCTGATGTCTTCCCCCCTCAAATTCCGTGTCAAGCCACTTCTCCGTTATCTTCAGAGCCGTTTCCTCGTCTGTAGTGCGGCCGCCCATGGCCAGCATGTTGGCGTCGTTGTGCTTTCTTGTCATCTCAGCCATGTTCACATCGGTGCAGAGGGCGCATCTTATGCCCTTTACCTTGTTGGCCGCAATGGAAATCCCTATTCCCGTGCCGCAGCATACTATGCCTCTGTCGGCTTTTCCCGAGGCTACCGCCTCGGCGCATGACTTTCCGTAGACGGGATAGTCCACCGACTCCTCGGAATCCGTTCCCAGATCCATAACCTCTATGTTCCTGCTTCTGAGATACTCCTTTATTCTTTCCTTGAGACGGTATCCGCCGTGGTCGCTGGCAACAGCTATTTTCATCTTCCTCTCTCCTGTCTTTTCCGTATTTTTAATGCCGTCCTTTACACTCTGGCTATATTATATCCCGCGGATTTGAGCATTCTGTTCATTACCGCAAAGCCCACTCCGTCCGTATCGCTTAAGGCTCCCGCTAAAATAAGGTCTACTCCTTCGCTATCAAGGTCTCTCAGACGGGCAAAAAAGTCGTGGGCCGCTTCAATGAAAGCCTTTTCCTCAAAGAGTATCACGCCTACCTTGAGGCCCAGCCTTTCGTTGAGAGCTTTAAGTCTTTCTATTTCAGCCTTTACCTTGTCTCTCTGTCCTTCTATTACTGTCATGTCCGCCTTTGGGGCGTAATGTCTGTATTTCATTCCAGGAGATTTAGGCTTTATTCCCTCCTGGTTTTCCTCTGAAATTTTTCCCAGAAGAGCCTTATCATAGACAACTTCCTTTCCCAGCGCCGCCTTAATATTTTCCGCCGTTATTATTCCCGGTCTTAAAATTACAGGCACCTCTCCGGTCATGTCGACTACGGTGGACTCTATGCCTATGCGGCAGTCTTCTCCTTCTATTATGGCGTCTATCTTTCCATCCATGTCGGCTATAACGTCTCTCGCCCTGGTAGGGCTGGGTCTTCCCGATATGTTGGCGCTGGGAGCCGCCACAGGACATGCCGCCTTTGTTATAAGGCCCAGAGCCGCCTCGCTGTCAGGCATTCTCACCGCCACTGTATCGAGACCTCCCGTGGTTCTGTCAGGTACTCCCGGCTTTTTTCTCAGAACCATGGTAAGGGGTCCCGGCCAGAAATTTTCCACAAGAGTCACTATATCAGGGCTCAGGGTCGGGGTAAGCTGTCCCAGATCGCTGGCTCTCGCTATGTGTACTATCATGGGATTATCACCGGGTCTTCCCTTGGCTTCGTATACTCCTGCCACAGCCCTTGCGTTCATGGCGTCGGCTCCAAGACCGTATACCGTTTCCGTGGGAAAGGCTACAAGGCCACCTTCTCTTATTATGTGCGCCGCCCTTTCCAGGTCTTCTTCACTTGTTGAAAGTATCAGAGTCTTCATCCTTTATCTACCGTCCTTTTTAATCAGAAGGCTTTCATCTTCTCCGCCTGATCGTTGGTGATGAGGCCGTCGATTATCTCGTCAAGATCTCCATCCAGAAAGCTCTCCAGCTTATAGAGAGTAAGCCCTATTCTGTGATCCGATACCCTGCCCTGAGGAAAATTGTAGGTCCTGATTCTCTCGCTTCTGTCTCCGGTGCCCACCTGGCTTTTTCTCTGATCGGCGATTTCCTTGTTCTGCTCCTGCATCTTCAGGTCATAGAGCCTGGATTTGAGAACCTTAAAGGCCTTTTCCTTATTCTTTATCTGGGATTTCTCATCCTGGCAGGTTACCACAAGGCCTGTGGGCTCATGGGTAAGCCTTACGGCCGAGTCGGTGGTGTTTACACACTGCCCGCCGTTGCCGGAGGCTCTGTAAACGTCCACCCTTACATCGTTGGGATTGAGATCCACTTCCACGTCGTCCACTTCGGGAAGCACAGCCACTGTAGCCGCGGAGGTGTGTATTCTTCCGCTGGATTCAGTCTCGGGAACTCTCTGTACCCTGTGTGCTCCGCTTTCGTATTTAAGCCTTGAGTAGGCCCCCTTGCCCTTTATGAGGATAACGGCCTCCTTTATGCCTCCCAGTCCAGTGTCGTTTACTTCCATCATCTCTGTTTTCCAGTGCTTTCTCTCAGCATACCTGGTGTACATCCTCAGAAGATCGGCTCCGAAAAGGGCCGCTTCCTCTCCTCCGGTGCCTGCTCTTATTTCCAGAATTACGTTTTTATCATCGTTAGGATCCTTTGGGATAAGAAGAATCTTCAGCTCCTCCTCCTGCTTCTGGATTTTCTCCTCCAGCTCGCTGATCTCCATTTTTGCCAGCTCACGCATCTCCTCATCGCCTTCCTCCAGCATCTCCTTTGCCTCGGCAAGATCGGACCTGGCCTTCTTGTATTCCTTGTATTTGTTAACGATAGGCTCCATCTCGCCCATTTCCTTAACGTGCTTCTGCCACACAGGCTGGTTGTTTATTACCTCCGGGTCAGACACCTTTTTCGCCAGCTCATCGTATTTCTCGGTTATAAAATCAAGTTTATCGAACATTTTGTACTCCTGTTTTGTATTTTTACACACTTTCCTAACTTTATATTATAGCAGAAACCTTCGGTAAAAAAAACATGAAATAACGCTGCCTGAAAAAAATCGGCGGCCTGAGGCCGCCGGCTGTATTTAATGCTCAGCTATCCCCAGACCACCTTTCTGTAGTTGGCTCTGTCAGTATCTCCCTCTGTGGAAATACACAGGATTCGGGAATCTTCGTTTAAGCCGATTTTTTCTTTAATATCCTTCAGAGACTCCTTCATTAAAACCGCCGCCGCAAAGCCAAGTCCCGCGGCTCCGCTTTCTCCGGAAATAACGCGGGAATCATTTCCCGCCGGATTTCCCAGAATCCTCATGCCCAAGGCGGCGATTTCATCAGGCATGGATATAAAGTGATCAGCCCTCCTGCTGAGCACCTCCCAGCCCAGGCTGCAGGGTTCTCCGCAGCAGAGTCCCGCCATCATGGAGTCCATGTCCCCTGACACTGTGTGAAGTCTGCCGTCATTGGCCGCCGCGGTTCTGTAAATGCAGTCAGCCTTATCCGGCTCCACAACTGTAATCACCGGCTTATTGGAAAAAACGGAGGAAAAGAATCCCGCCATGCTTCCCGTAAAGGCTCCGACGCCTGCCTGAAGAAATATGTGAGTGGGCTCCGTTCCCTGAAGCTGTTCACAGGCCTCCAGGGCCATGGTCATATATCCTTCCATTATCCACCGGGGGATATTTTCATAGCCCTCCCAGGCTGTATCCTGTACCATTATCCAGCCGTTTTTTTCCGCCTGACTGCTGGCAAAACGGACGGCGTCATCATAGTTCATGTCGGTTATTTCCGCCCGCGCCCCTTCCTTTCTTATATTTTCCAGTCTTTCCCGGGCGCTTCCCTTAGGCATATATACTACGCTGTCGTGTCCCAGCCTTGCGGCGGTCCAGGCCACTCCACGGCCGTGATTACCGTCTGTGGCTGTAACAAAGGTCAGCTTTCCTGTCTTTTTAAATGCCTCCGGTGAAATCAGCTTATCATATGTAATCTCATGGGCGGAAAGTCCGAGACGCTCTCCTATACAGCGTCCTATGCTGTAGCTTCCTCCCAGGACCTTAAAGGCGTTGAGACCGAACCTGAAGCTTTCATCCTTTACGTGGATGGAAGCCACTCCCGCCATATCCGCCAGTGCGGAAAGGCTCACAAGAGGCGTAGCCTCGTATTGAGGAAAGGTGCTGTGAAACCTTCTGGCTCTTTGGGCGTTTTCTCTGTTAAAGATGCTTTCCGTCTTTATCCTGTCGCTGTCCGGATGATCAAGATGGGCGTATTTTATTTTCATTTGTATCCTCCCGCAAGCAGTTTTTTTAATTTTTCTCAGGCCATGTGATATATTGCATGTTTTGATTTATAATATATCACCCCGGCAGTATAACGAGCAACTGATATTTGAAAAACAAAGAAATAAAATAACATATCCACTCATTCCGATTACTACTGCGAAATTGTGAGTCCGCAAACGGCATATTTTCTTACACGAAAAAACAGAAGATATCGCTCCGGCCGGCCTTATCAGCCGGCTTGTACGACAGCCCCTGCATGTGATCTCTAAATCAACACTTATTACACAACAATACCCATATCTTTTAATGCAATCACTTTATATTATTTACTGTACTTTCTCTTTCTGCCGTATATGATCGTACCGGTCCCGCCAAGTACCGCAATGAGAATCAGACCTAACCATATAAGCATATTGCTGTCATCTCCTGTCTGATATGAAGCGTCTGTCTGACCTGCATTGTTCCCCTGTCCGTTTGGCTGTTCCGCAGGATTATCAGGATTTGTTGACGGATCATCAGGATCAGCCGGTCCTACAGGCTCTTCATTTACTTCCCATACTGCCTCGAAGGTAGTATCCTCGGAAATATTAACTTCCTCAAGATACTCATAGGAATTTTGTCCGTCGCTCCAGCCTGTGAATATATACCCCTCTTTGTATATAGCGTCAGGAAGAGAGATTGCAACGGAGGTTTCCCCGTTTTCAGGTGTTGCTGTTATGGTTCCTATTATTGTCTCCCCATCCTTAAAGGTTGCCGTTATACGGTTCGATTCTTCATTTTCCATTTCTCCAATTACAGCTTCTATGGCTTCCCCGTTATTTGTGTTGCCGATCGCAGTCAGGGTTCCTCCCATAATACCGTAAGGAACGCCTTCTACGCTTTCGTATCCCAGGAAAATAGGATCAAAGGTTTCAGTTCCCGCGCCTGTCAGGACATTGTCGCTTACGTTCACGCTTCCTGTGAATACAGCCTCTCCGTCATCTGTATTTCCGTCAAGAAGCCATGTGGTAATATATATTCCTCCGCCGGCGCCGCTGATCTCGTTATCTGTGACCTGTATCTCAGCATCGCCCTTCATCTTGGCAATACTTACCGCTTGATGATTCACCGCGTTTTCAAGTATTATTGTGTTGTCTGTAACGGAAGCGTGTTCAACATCCCAGAGCTGTATAGGAAATATATTCTCATTAGGAGTTCCTGCCACGTAATTGTCATAAACATTTACAGACGCATACGGCGCCCCGGCCGCTCCGTTTGTCTTTACAAAGTAGTTCAATCCCGCAAAGTCATTTTCACTGGCACTGGAAAGATTCTCTCCGAATTCCATGGTACAGTTGCTGACAACCAGATTGCCTACACTGTTATAATTATTGTTTCCTATTTTCAGACCGTCTCCGGAAAGGGCAAATCCGGAAATAAACACATTCTGCTCTTCGTAAAAGGAATCTGAATTTTCTCCAAAAGTATTAAATGTACCGGTAAACTCAGACAGCTTTGATTCATCAGACTCCCTTTCACCGTTCGCATATGCAGGATACATAGCCTCTATTGACAAATTTTTTCCATTAAACTTTATATTCCCGTCATATGTTCCCGGCATAACGATTACGGTAGATCCGTCGTCTGCGTTATTTACGGCTTCCTGTATATCATTGCCGAAGGATTTGGCATATCCGCTTACTTCGGCATATACCGTATTCGTTACCTGAGGGAGCTCGTCAAAATCACCTGTATTGTTTTCAAAGTTAGTTATAATTACATCTTTATACGCGCCCTCGCTGGTTTCGTCCATGCCGCATTGATAGGATGTGTCTTCAAAAGTGCAGTTTGTTATATCAATCCCTATTACACTTCCCGCAGGGTCGATTGTAATCGGATTTACATATACCGCGGCCCCAAGATTTGTAAATGTGCAGTCGTCGTAATGTATGTTGGAGCCTCCCGCATTATATCCGAGGATTGACGCCCAGCCTCCATTGTCTCCGGTGTTCGTTATCTTTAAATTATTTACTCTCAAAGTCGTATTCTCATACAGAGGATTATTATTGTTTCCAAAGACTCCCTGCGCGGTGTCTGCCTGATTAAAGGTTATTTCATGTTCATTTCCGTTAATAGTCAGAGTCTTTCCTGATATCGCGGTTCCCGGCAGCGATCCACTAAGCTCAATATTGCCCGCGATTTCTATAGTTTCTTCAGTCTTGGCATTTTTAAGGGCTGATACCAGTTCTTCATATGTATCAATACCCTCGCCGCCTGTCGTTTCTGTCGCAAATGTAACGCCCGGCGCCATAGTAAGCACCATAATCGCCACAAGAAGGACAGAAAACCATTTTTTCTTTTTCATTGTGTTTTTCCTTTCTCCTTCAGAATTTCAACAGCAATAATATAAGTAATATACTTCTATTATACTACCCCCCCCCCTATTCAAGGGCGTTGTGTTACCGTTAACGGTCTGATTATTACATTTTGCAAAAATGCTGCGCTTTTTGATTTTCCGACACAAAAAAAATATCGCAAACAGCTTCATAGGTTCGCGATATTTTGAAACAACACTGATTACTTTATTATTATATCAGCTTGACGAGGAAGGCAGGAACGGTCTTACGGCATCGGCCAGACTGTGAATGTTTCTTGTCTGAATGAGAACCCTGCCCCTTCCGTAAAACTCATTGACTACTCCTTCTCCCGTGGTAAATCCGAAGGTTCCGGAGGCCACCCGTATATTATAGTCCAGGGAGGCATCCCAGGCCACCACATGCTCGTTGTCTATAACAAGAGGGCTTTCCGGAGTTATCTCCTTTTCCATAATATCTCCGAAAGCAGAGACGAGAAGATCTCCCTCTCCCTTTGTCTCCATTACAAAGAGTCCGCCTGTGCCTCCCAATACGGCCTTTCCTATATTCTGAGATTCCATGGTGTACTCTACGCCCTCATCACAGGCCAGAAAAGCTCCTGTATTGAGCCGGTACCTGGTTTCCTCATTTACCTTAAGGCATACCACCCTGCCGGGTATGGCAGGAGCTACTCCGATAAATGCATCTTCCGTCTGTCCCGTGGCGTAAGTCATAAATACGCTTTCTCCGCTGGTGATGCTCCTTCCTATGGCCCCCAGAACTCCTCCCAGACCTTTCTTGCTGCTGTTCATTTTCCCCTCAAGGCTGACATTTGAAGAATAAGCCATGGCGCCCCTCTCCAGTCTTATGGTTTCCATTTTCCCCAGACTTATCTCCACCATAGGGCAGTCTGTATCTCCTAAAATTTTATAACGCATATTTACCTCCTGTCTCCTGTCTGCTCTCCGCAGACTCCGGTAATTTCCTCTTTCTTCAGCTGCTGTCATTATAACTTATGCTGCCTCAAAAGGAAATATATTTTCTTAAAGGTCGATCAGCGCCTCTTTTTAAGCCACGTAAAAACCCCGCCGGTAAGCGGGGCTTTGAAAGTCACTAATCCAGATTGTATTTTGTCTTGAATTTTTCAACTCGTCCGCCTCTGTGAGCGAATTTCTGCTGTCCTGTAAAGAATGGATGGCACGCTGAGCAAATGTCCGTCTTAATCTCTTCTTGAGTGGACTTTGTCACAAATGTGTTACCGCATGCGCAAGTTACTTTACATTCCTTATACTCAGGATGGATTCCTTCCTTCATGCTAATCACCTCTTTCCTGCTCAGGCTTACCACCTTTGCATATTTGCTGTCAGCTTCTGCAGCTTTCAAAGTATACCACAGTTTTGCTCTCAATACAAGCTTTTTTTCACTCAATCCCGCGTCTACGGGGCATCCGCGGGATTTCCACTCTGTCCAGTATTCCGGAAAACTTTGCCAGAACCATGCCGTAGTTGGTGACAGGCACTCCCGCCTCCACAGCGGCTTTTATGCGGCTCATAAGGTAGGCCCTGTTAAACATACATCCTCCGCAGTGTATTATCAAATGGTATTTTTCGAGGTCCTCCCCTTCCGGAAAGTCGGCTCCTCTTACATTGGTTATCTCCACCTGCCCGCCCAGCTTTTTTCTGAGAAGCGCCGGTATTTTCACAGTGCCGATGTCCTCGGAAACAGGCACGTGGGTACAGGCCTCAGCTATGAGTATCCTTGATTTTTCAGTCATATCGTCTAATGCCAATGCTCCCTTCAGGAGAATTTCCGCGTCTCCCTTTCCGGCAGCGAACAAAATGGAAAAGGAAGTAAGCCTGGTTTTCTCCGGCTTCCTTTCCCATACGGCGTCAAAGCACTGGGAATCGGTTATTATAAGATCAGGATCGCGGCTTAAAGATCTGAGTCCTTCCTCGAGGCCTCCGGCGTCAGTGGAGACCACTGTACAGCCTCTGTCCAGCAGCTCTCTTATTGTCTGCACCTGAGGAAGAATCAGCCTTCCCTTTGGAGCCTGTATGTCCTGAGGCATAACGAGAAGAACAATATCCCCTTTTCCAGCCATATCTCCCAGGAGGCTCTCATCTTCCTCCCCGGCTTCAGCCGTCTCCCCTATAATCCTTCTCAGCTCATCTATTCCCGAGCCCTTAAGGGAGCTGGTGAACACCACAGGATAAGAGCGAAAAAGCTCTTCAGCCAGCTTCTTGCCGAAAGCCTCGCCTTTATCCAATTTGCTTACGGCGATTATCACCGGGATTTTTCTGTCCTTCATCAGGCGGAGCCATTTTCTTTCAGGCTCCAGCACTTCCGCCCCGCCGATTGCAGCCTCCCTTATGAGGCCTGCCTCTGCTACTATGATTCCAATATCCGTTTTTTTAAGGGTTTCCTCTGTTTTTTTAACTCTAAGCCTTCCCAGCTCTCCCTCATCGTCAAAGCCCGCCGTATCTATGAAAACCGCCGGGCCTGCATGAGGAAGCTCCATAGCCTTGAACACAGGATCAGCCGTTGTGCCGGGCTTGTGGGAAACTATAGCGGCCGGCTGTCCCGTGAGAGCGTTTATTAACGATGACTTTCCGCTGTTTCTCCTTCCGAATATGCCTATATGTATTCTTCCGCCTCTCGGCGTTTCATTGAGACTCATGAGCGCTTCCTTTCTAAATCCTGAAATCCCTGCTTCCTTTTCCTATGAGACGGAGCTTTTCCCTTACAAGTTCCTTAACCCTCTCATGGGGAATTTTTTCAAGCTGCTCCTCTATGAGCCTGAGTCCCTTTTCCCTGGTTTCTCCGCTCGCGTAGTCCTCCAGATACTCTCTGAGGGTCATAAGGGCGTTAGGCTGACATATGTTGGCTATCTGACCTGATTTAACAAGTCCCATGAATCTGTCTCCCGTTCGGCCTTCTCTGTAGCAGGCGGTGCAGAAGCTGGGAACACAGCCCATATCCGTAAGCCAGCTTACCACCTCATCCAGGGTCCTTCTGTCGTTTACGTCAAACTGGGCGGAATTGTCCTCCTCAGCCTCCTCTTCAACGTAGCCCCCGACGCTTGTCCTGCTTCCTCCCGATATCTGGGATACTCCTATTTTCACAGCCTCAGCTCTCATTTCCTCGCTTTCCCTTGTGGACATTATTATTCCCGTGTACGGAACAGCTATTCTGAGGACAGCTATTATTCTCTTGAAAACATCATCGGGAACACCGTTGTCAAAGGCGCCGGGATCTATGTCATCGGCAGGGCGCACTCTCGGCACGCTTATGGTGTGAGGTCCGCAGCCGAAGGTATCCTCCAGGTGCTTTGCGTGCATCAGCAGGCCGACAAAATCATATCTGTACATGTTGAGACCGAAAAGAACTCCGCAGCCCACATCGTCTATGCCCGCCTCCATAGCCCTGTCCATGGCCTCTGTATGGTAGGCGTAGTCGCTTTTGGGACCCCATGGATGCAGCTTCTCATAGGCCTCTTTATTGTAGGTTTCCTGAAACAGTATGTAGGTGCCGATTCCCGCGTTTTTAAGCCTTCTGTAGTTTTCCTCAGTGGTGGCCGCTATGTTGACGTTGACCCTTCTTATGGCCCCGTTTTTATGCTTTATGCTGTATATGGTATTTATGCTCTCCAGGATGTACTCTATGGGATTGTTGACCGGATCCTCTCCGGCCTCTACGGCAAGACGCTTGTGGCCCATGTCCTGAAGGGCTGTTACCTCCTCCCTTATTTCCTCCTGACTCAGCTTCTTCCTCCTTATGTGACTGTTCTGTCCGTGATAGGGACAGTATTTGCAGCCGTTTACACAGTAGTTGGAAAGATATAGAGGAGCGAACATTACTATTCTGCTGCCGTAAAATTTTTCCTTTATTTCTCCGGCCAGGCTGAATATCCTCGCCTGTATTTCCGGATGGCCGCACTCAAGAAGCAGGGCGGCTTCCCTGTGGGAAAGACCTCTGCAGTCAGCGGCTCTGTTCAGAATTTCATTTACAAGCTCCAGGTTTTTCTTGTTTTCCCTGGCCCATCTCAGGGTATCGGTAATCTCCCGGTGGTCTATGAATTCTTCCGCCTTTTTTGATATGCTGCTGTACTCTCCCATGTCCTTTTCCTTTCCCATCGAAAGGGCGGCTACAGAGGCTCCCTTCCAAAGCTTTTTACAAGTATTTCCAGATTTCTCCTGTCTTCCTTTATTCTGGTCTTTCCCAGCTCTGCCGGGTATATTTCATAGTCTCTTTTATATCTGTCCGGCGTCACCTTCTTCATTACCACGTTGGCTCCAAAGGAAAACGGGTTTTCTCCGTCTTTCCCGGCTTCGCCCTCCTCCGCGCCGGCAGCGACGGAAAGAGCCGTGGTTACAGGAAGATTTGCTTCGGGAAGAAGCAGTCTTCCGAGAGCGACAGCCCTTCTTGCTGTTTCAGGATCACCTGCCGCCTCTTTTCCCAGAGGCGTTTTGGGATTGGGTATGAAGGGTCCTATCCCCGCCATGGAGCAGCCGGCTTTTTTAAGAAGCAGCAGATCCTCAGCCAGTATACGGACGGTCTGTCCCGGAAGGCCGGTCATAAATCCGCTCCCCGTCTCATAGCCCAGGTCCCTGAGGAGCTCAAGGCATTCAAGACGTTCCTTCAGGCCTCCTCCCTGTGGATGGAGCCTTCTGTAAAGGTCCCTGTCAGCCGTCTCGTGCTTGAGAAGATATCTGTCAGCCCCGCGTTTTCTGAGAAGGGCATAGTCCTCCTTCTTCATCTGACCGCAGCTTAAGGTAACTGCCGGATGAACTCCCTTCTTTGTTTTCATGGACTTTATGGAAGCCACAATATCTCCCAGAGCCTCAGGGGAAAGGCTTCCCTCTCCCGACTGAAGGACTATTGTCTCATATCCGGCCCCTACAGCCTCCTCCGCTGTCCTTAAAATCTCCTCCCCGGTCATGGCATACCTGTTTATCTCTTCGTTGTCTCTTCTCAGTCCGCAGTAAAGACAGTTTTGGGAGCAGATATTGGAAAATTCTATTATGGCCCGCAGGCGGACAATATTTCCCTTTCTCTCTTCTCTTACTCTGTCGGCTTCTCTGTACACCGCGGAAAAGTCCCGGAGAAGGAAAAGCTCCGCAAGGTCCCAAGTGTCGGGCTCCGGTTTTTCAAATTTTTTTCTTATGGCGTCAGTCCCGTTCATCCTCCTCTTCTCCGGCTACTTAAGCCTGCACTTTACCACCCGGTCCTTGCCGGGAAGATCTCTTATTACCTCAGCGGCCGTGTATTTCCCCGAGTCCTTCAGCATCTTTCTCAGGTCCTCCCCCTGGTCGCTGCCTATTTCCATTAACAGGAAACCGCCCGCCTTAAGGTGATCCGCCGCCTTATCGGTTATTATTCTGTAAAACTTCAGTCCGTCCCTTCCTCCGTCAAGGGCCGAAAGGGGCTCATGCTTCTTGATTTCATCCTGAAGTATTGATATCATATTTGTCTTTATATAGGGAGGGTTGGTAACTATCATATCGAACCTTCTGTCCTTTACAGGCTCAAACATGTCTCCCTCTAAAAACTTCGCCCTGACTCTGAGTGCCCTGGCGTTTTCTCCGGCAAGCTTTACAGCCTCTCCGCTTATGTCTGTGGCTGTTATCCTTACGTTGGAAAATATCTTTGCCAGGGAGATTCCCACAGCTCCGCTTCCGCAGCAGAGATCCAGTATATCCCATTCCTTGGCTCCTCTCAGCCTCTCCATAAGAGAAAGCTTTTCCTTAGGAGTCTCCCGTATGACCCTGGCGGCTTCGGAAACAAGGGTCTCAGTATCCTGTCTGGGAATCAGCACCTGAGGGCTCACCTTAAAGGTGTGTCCCATAAATTCCTGGACTCCCGTTATGTACTGAAGAGGAACTCTGGAGGCTCTCTTTTCTATCAGCTCCATGTATTTCTCCTCTGTTTCGCTGTCCACCTCTTCCTCTGCCTTAAGAAACAGGGTTACCTTGTCCATTCCCGTCAAAAAACAAAACAGCTCCTCCGCGTCTATTTTAGGATCCATGCAAAAGGCCTTTGAAAGCCTGTATTCTCCTTCCTTAACAAGTATTCTCGTCTTCATCTGTCGTCCCTCTTCTCTGACCGGCGCGCCCGGTTAAATGTATCTTCTGCTCATGAGTCTTCCCTTTAAGGGCCGCGCTCCTGCTATAGTATATCCGTCCCTCTGCCGCGACGGCCGTCTTTTTATTTCTTCGGCTTTTTCTTCCGTGTTCCTTTCCTCAGGCTCTTCCTTCTTTATTATTCTCGTTCCCACAGAGCCGTCATCCAGCACGGCGTTTACAGCTGCTATGGCAACCTCCAGCTGCTCTCTGTCGGGCTCCTTGGTGGTTATTTTCTGAAGATAGAGTCCCGGAATGCTGAGTATTTTCACCACCGCGCTGTCGCTTCTTCCGGCCCATCTCAGCAGCTCGTAGGAAAGTCCCGCCACCAGAGGCAGCACCAGGAGCCTGGAAACCACCCTGAGAACAAGGTCAGGCCAGCCCATTAGAAAATGCAGGGCAAAGGCTATTATGAACACGAACATGAGAAAGCTGGTGCCGCACCTTGGATGGAGTGTTGAAAACCCGGCGCAGTTTTCGGGAGTCAGCTCCTTTCCGCTTTCAAAGCAGTGTATGGTCTTGTGCTCCGCACCGTGAAACTGAAAAACTCTCTTTATCTCTCCCACATAGGATATTGCCCATACATAGGCGACAAAGAGAAGTATTCTGAAGACGCCTTCAGCGAAATTAAGCCAGAACACGCTGTCCGTAAACAGCTTCATTATGCTCACCACTCCCGTGGGAAGTATCATAAATACCCCTACCGTAAAAGCGAGCGCCAGGATCACGGATGCGTACATCATTATGTTCCAGGCTCCCTTTTCTCCAAATTTCCTGTCGAGCCAGGCCTCGAATCTGGTTTCCTCGTATTCCTCCTCGTCGTCGTCCTCCAGTATTTCCGCGGAGTCCATGAGCATCTTTACTCCCGTTACCAGAGAAGCCACAAAGGTGACGACTCCCCGTACTATGGGAAGCTTTGCCCATTTGCCCGGTTTTTTGGTCAGGTGGGTCTCCACCTTTATATCGCCGTTGGAGAGTCTTACAGCCAGAGCCGTCTTCTCCTCCACCTTCATCATTATCCCTTCCATTACCGCCTGACCGCCCATTTTCGTCGGGCAGGCGTCCTTAATAAAAATTTTGCTCAGATCCATTGCTACCCCTCAAGTCTGATCTTTTTTATCACTTCTATAAATGTTTTGTTGTCTCTCGTATGCGCCAGGTTGTCGAGAATCATTTCCGTAACCTCCTGAGTGTCTCTGCTCCCAAGAGCTCTTCTCATATACCATATGGCCTCAAGCTCATCCTGGTTCATAAGAAGGTCCTCACGTCTGGTTCCCGACTTGTTCAGGTTTATGGCCGGGAATATTCTCTTTTCCGACAGTCTCCTGTCAAGATGGAGCTCCATGTTTCCCGTTCCCTTGAATTCTTCGAATATAAGGTCATCCATCCTGCTTCCGGTCTCTACAAGAGCTGTTGCCAGAATGGTTATGCTTCCTCCCTCCTCCAGCTTTCTGGCGGCTCCGAAGAATTTTTTCGGCTTATGAAGGGCCCCCGGATCAAATCCTCCCGAAAGAGTCTTTCCTGAAGCCGGAACCACCAGATTATAGGCTCTCGCCAGACGTGTGATGCTGTCCAGAAGGACCACCACGTCCCTTTTATGCTCCGCCAGCCTCTGTGCTCTCGCCAGGACCATTTCCGCCACCTTTACATGGTGCTGAGGCATCTCGTCAAAGGTGGAGTATATTACCTCTCCGCCCTTAAGGCTTCTCTTCATGTCCGTAACCTCTTCCGGCCTTTCATCTACCAGAAGAACTATCATTTCAACGTCGGGATAATTTTTTTCTATACTGTTGGCCATTTTCTTCAGAAGCACGGTCTTTCCCGCCTTAGGGGGAGCCACTATAAGGCCTCTCTGCCCCTTTCCTATGGGAGCCACCAGGTCAATAAGCCTGAGAGACAGATCTCTTCCGTCCTCAAGTATGAATCTCTCATTGGGAAATATGGGAGTAAGAGCGTCAAAATCCGTCCTTTTTATGGCCACTCCCGGCTCGTCTCCGTTGACGGTTATAACATAAAGGAGCGCTCCGAACTTGTCCCCGTCATTGGGTTTTCTGCATATACCCCTTATTTTATCCCCTGTCTTAAGGTTAAATCTCCTTATCTGGGCCGGGGCCACGTATATATCCTTTTCACTGGTGAGAAAATTATTGAATCTTAAGAATCCGAAGCCTCCGTCCGCCAGCTCCAGGATTCCCTCCACCTCGAACCTGTCTTCTCTGTCGGGAACAACCTTTCCCTTTCTGTTTTCCTTTCTGCCTTCACGCTCCTGCTTTTCCTCGCCCTTTTCCCTATCCTTTACAGGTGCGGGCTTTTCCTTCGGCTCTTCTCCGGAAGCCGCGGTTTCCCCGGCTTCTTCAGCCGCCTCCGGCTCCGCGTCTTTTTCCTTTTCCCGCATAAGGGCCTCTATAAGCTCGGCCTTTTTCATCTTTTCACAGCCCTCTACGGAAAAAGCCGCGGCTATCTCCCTGAGCTCAGCCACCTTTTTTCCCTTTAAGGCCTTTTCTTCTTTTGTCGCGTCAAACATACAGCTTAATATTCCTTTCCAAATTCAAAATAAAAAATCATTCTTTTATATCGGGAACAAATTGAACAGATCATCCTGACAGAACTGAGATATTTACTGAATCTACATCACCTATAATATACACCTATTTTCTCTTCGGCACAACACAAATCCATCTATAAATTTTTAATAATTTCCCAAAGTACAAGGTCCTTGCGCTCCGGTCCCTGCCTGAGCCGCACGTTGAAAAAGGAGACCCTCAATCGTATCGGGTCTCCCTCTGTCCTTATGCTTTTATTAAGCCTCTGTGAAATTTTATTCGCGTACTTTCGCAGCCCCGCCGAAACCGGCGGGAAAGGAGACAGGAAAATCAGCTCCTTCTTTTCCTTCTTCCGTAAAGAAGCACTCCTCCGGCTCCCGCCGCCAGAACCAGCGCTCCCGCCCAGGCGGCCGGATTCATATTATCACCTGTATCCGCCGCGCCGCCGCTTTTTATATTATCCGGCTGTCCGGCCGGTGATAAATCCGCTGAAGCTCCTTCAGCAGCTGCGGCAGAGCCCGATGTCCCCTCAGGCGGTATGTCCTCGCCATACATTACTCCCGCATCGACATCCGGCGCGCTGACCTTATCAGGGATTTTTACTTCAAAAATTTGACTGGTATAATGGGTTTTACCGTTTCCGTTGTACTGCTCATTGAAAACATAAAGCTTATAGCCGCTCTCCATGGGAATGTCGGAAAACTTGATCTCCACGACATCACTTTTGATGCCGGAAGACAGGTTCTTTACTCGTCCGTAGTATCTTACGCCGTCATATTCATCGCGGATCATGGCTGAAATATACTCGTTATTTCCCGTTTTTGCGTCCCAGTATCTGACTGATACGCCTTCTTCGGTTCTCACCACCTTGTCTGAGATTCTAAAGCCCCCTCTGCCGGAATTAATATCGTCCTTCAGGGTCAGTTCCCAGCCATAAATACCGGCGTTGGCGGAAACAGGAGTCAGACCTTCATCCATGCCGGCCCTGGATTTTTCATTTTTGCCTGATATGAAGACTACAGCCTCCTTGTCCAGATTAAAAGCGGGGCGGACCCAAATGGGATTCTTTCCGACGATCTGTGTTGTAAAGGAAGCCGGATACCTAGCAGGCTTCCCATGGTCATCAACCATCCAGTTGGAATACTCGTCAAAGGCTGACCTAAGCCACCATCCTCCGATTTCTCCTTCCGTCATCATCATTTTTATTTTATCGTTTTTAAGATACGTCTGCATTTCCTCTGCCGACAGTATGAACAGCTTGTCGCCCCAGACCTTTGGGTTCATAGCTTTAAAACCATTAATATCGCTGTTAGGCTTCTCAGACTTAAAGGTCTTCAGCATGGCCTCCTTTTCAGCCGCGCTGAAAAATTCCTGATTGGCCAGGGCTGTAACCTTTGTCAGGTTCTCACGTAAATAACTGTTCTCATAATCGGAGTCATTGTTAAAGTTAAATCGCGTCTTATACAGACCTCCCAGAGACATCATGAGCATAGCGCCGCTGCTGTTCACCTGGCCTCCGTATTGGCGCATATAGTACCCTCCGCTGCCATTTACAGACAGCACACGCCACATGCGGCCATCGTTTCCGTAACACACCATATCCTCGGTTCCCAGGCTATCCACGCCCATCTGGATCGCCCACGCGCCCGCGGTAGAGGCGGAAGCCGCAGCGGGCAGCATAGTCGTCATTATAAGGGCGGCGGTCACAAGACCGGTTATTATTTTCTTTCTTTTCATGATATTACCTCGTCATCTGTCAATAAACGTATTTAGAAAGCCGGCGCGGCCATTCCGCCGCTTTTATCTGTTCCTTCTTCTTCCACACAGAACCGCCAAAGCAGCCGCTGAGCTTAAGAGAAGAAAGCCCCAGAGGAGCGGATTGAAGCTGTCTCCCGTAGGCGTTCCTCTTCCATTTGCCTCATCCTCCGTCACCTCTGTTCTTACAGGCTCCCAGTTGGCTTTGTATTCCCTGTCACCGTGGGACCCTTTAGGAACAGTCACATTTCTTTCAGGCTCCTCACCGTTGGATCCCGTCCAGCCCAGAAAGATATAGCCTACACGCTTCGGGTTTTTAAGAGTAAAGTCCTCTGTTTCGATGCTGTAAGCTTCGGGATTTCCCTCCAGTACCGTGCCTCCCCCAAGGTCGTAGGCAATACTGTACTCCGTAGGCTTCCATTGGGCGTACAGTGTAAGTGTGGAGTTGTTTTCAGCGTTATCAGATATGAATTTCGATTCGTCGGGATAAGAGATTCCGCTGCCGTCCTTTTCCGTGTTCCAGCCGGTAAAATCCCAGTAATCCCTTGTAAATCCGCATTTTTCCAATTTTGTCGGGCTGTCATAGAAGGTTCCCTGGCTGGACATTTCTCCTTTTACATCTCCGCTCTCACCGGCGTTTTTATCAAATTCGATAAATGTCTCCGCCGGAGTCCACTGGGCGTACAGGGGAACCCTTCCGTTATTTTCGGCAGTGAGGTTCACTACACTCTGAGCGTCTGTATAATCACATGCCGCAGGGCCTTCCCATTCAGGCTTTTTTGTCCAGCCGGCAAACTTGTATCCGTACCGCCTGAACTGATTGGAAAACAGCTTCTGCGGCTCATCGTAAACCATGTCCTGAGTTACGGTCCATTGTGTTTTGCCGTCATTGGCGTTAAACACCACCTGATACAGGTTGGCGACGGCGTGGGCGTCAATATCAGCCTCGCCTGTAACCGTTACGGTCTGCTTCGCCTCTGCCGGATTATCTCCTTCCCAGCCCGGCGTACTTCCCACGGCTGTATACCTTTCAAAGGTGTAGCCTTCATCTGTCTCGCTTCCGATTTCCAGCTGAGTGCCCACAAGTACCTTTGTCTTTTCAGTAATGCCCTCAGATCCTATCCATGATTTGGTATGGCCGTCTCCTGATATTTTCACGGTGTAGTAATCAAAGCTGTATACCCCGGGATCGCTTGAGACATCTATAGTATGGTCGGCAGTATGGTAGTCCTCCAGGTCTCCGCTGAATATCACCTGATAAGTTCCGTCGGGAATTCCCGAATTTTCTTTTATGGAATAAATTCCGGCGTCTTTTCTCTCAAATTCTCCGGTAAACTCTTCGCTGCCGTTAAACGCTTTCAAGGTGATACTGTTTCCGGGATCGCTTATATCCACCGGTTTCCCATTTTCCGTAATGATAATAGTCGCTCCGTCGGTTTCAAGCCAGTTGGCGGTAAGGGTATAGCCTGTCAGGCTGCCGTCTCCATTGACCGTGCAGAGATTTGTCACACTGGCTCCGTCCCCGTAACGGCTCCCAAAGGCAGGCGTTGACCAGTGGGTGAAAACGTGGTCTGTCCTTGTGAATGAATTAAGGTCAAGCCGGGCCGCGGTATCGTATTTCATCTCCTGGGTTTTCGTACTTCCGTTTCCGTCTCCAAAAGTAACCGTATACGTCTTCGGCTCCCACTGGGCGTAGAGGATGACGGTCTTTTCCACGCCTCCTCCCATATCTTCATCCGATATCAGGGCTTTATCCTTATATTCCGCTTCAGCGGCGTCAGGCTCTTTGCTCCAGCCTGTAAATTCCCATCCTGTAAGGGTATATTGATTCTCTTTCAGATTATACTCTTTATCACCGGTATACTGTACCTTCTGGTCGCCCATTGTGCCTTCTACATTATTGGAGGCCTTTCCGGGCTTGTTCGCCTCGAATTTTATAGTATACTCACTGTTGACCCAGACCGCGTAAAGCTGCGTATCCTCTTTAACAGTAATAGGGTCTCTCGGTTTATATTTTACCTCTGACGAGCCCTGCTCCGCGGCCCAGCCTATGAAGGTGCGGCCATCCTTTGTAGGTGTAATATCCGGGATGGTCTTTTCCTGTTCATCGCTGTAAGCATGAATTGACCTTGGCATATTCTTCGCCTCGCCGCTCTGATCCAGGTCTATAAAGGAAAGCTCATATCTGGACATATCCAGCGCAACATACAGATCCGGCTGAATCAGATCGTCTTCATTATATCCAAGCTCGTTGAAGGTTGCCGTGTCTTTGAACACATGCCCCGTATCATCCTTAACAGAAAAATTTATAACATGTCTTCCCTTAGGCAGATAGATGGTCGCGATGCCTTCCGAATTGGTCTTCGCGCTCTTAAGGGATTCATACTGCTTGTCATCGTTGTCATATGAGACCTCCGCCCCGGCAACGGCCTTATCGTTCTGGTCCCTTACATGGACAAAGAGCCGGTACCCCCAGTGAGGACAGGTCGTGGCGGCGGAATCATCATACGTACCCGAATAATAGAAGGGCGTGATATGGACAGAAGGCAGAAATTCCCCGGAAATGCCTTTGCTGAAGACCCCGGCGCTTACGCTTAGACTATACCCAAGCACCTTATAACTGAGATCTCCATCTATACAGGTAAAATCCTTACAGGCGTGATATTTCTTTTCGCCATCCCAGTAATGGCCGCTGGTCAGCTTTCCGGAAACCTCATATCCGCTCTCCAGCTCGGCGCTGATACCGAATATTTTAAACAGGTTAAGGGAAAGGCCTCCCGCAAATCCTGCGAATACCGAGCCTTGGAGAGAAAGTCCCCGAAATGCCGTTGTCGGCATGGTGGATTTGTTGTTCACAAAGATATCAAGGCCGCTCCATCCGATTTTACCCCCAATCTCCATACCCGTGCGCATGTTGAAATCAAATCTTATCCCGCCTGTGGCCGTTCCGGAAAATCTGAGATTGATAACAAACTCAAAGTTAACTATGCCCGTAACCACAATAGGGACTTCCCCCACAGGAACATCATATGCCGCGGTAGGAAGGTCAATATCCACTTCTGTATCATTGCAGGTGATATCATTTATTATGGAAAGAGATACGCTGGTTTCTTTCCAGTCGGAATTTACCACAAAGGAAACGGTCAGCTTCCCCTTTATGTCTATGGTTATGGTTCCCCATGTGGCGAGAGGAGCTCCGTCAATAGGGAAATTATAGTCCTTGCTCACCGTTACATTGCTGGCCTTCATAAAGGCGCCGAGCGTTCCGGGGTCCGAACTGCCGTTTTCATCGACCCCCTCCTCCAGCCTTCCACGAAGGACAGCGCTGCGGTTATTTTCATCGACATTCGCGCTCTCCGCGGTAAACATGTGATACCCTGTCTGTACTTCATCTCCATCATAGGTCTCGTCTATAACGAACACAGGAGCGTCCTTTTCCATAGCCTTAAGCTGCCTCGACAGCTTATCATCCACGTTACGGAGGCTGCAGAGATAATCCCCGCCGTTGGTCTCTATTAAATCCACCTGGACGCCTCCTGTCCCCTCGGTGCCATCTGCCGCGCCGGAGCCTTCCTCTATGCGCAGAACGTCATCGGCAAGAACTATAAAGCTGCCGTCATTTACGCCGGAATCAGCAGCCATCTCCACCAGACGGTCCCCTTCATGGCGGTAGTCCTCTGCCGTCTTATCGCTGACAGTGCGTATGGCCTCCGAATAGGCGCTGGACATGTACGGATCGCAGACATTATTGCCGGAGCCATCCTGCAGCAGTACCTCCAGCATAAAATACTCCGGCATCCTGTCATCTAAGCTGATATTCGTCGTAACAATGCTCTCAATGGAAGGTGAGACATCCACGCTTTTCTCATAGACCGGGGTCTCATCCTCGAAAGCTCCTTCATATTCATCTTCATATAAATTCACGACAATACGCTTCACATTGCCTAACCAGGCAATCTCGGCTGTTTTCGCGTCAGTATCTACTTCTACATTGACAAAGCCGGCGGCCGGTTCCCTTTCACCGGACGCGGCGGATATATCTCCGGCCTTCGCCGTGGTTTGAGACTTTGTTGCCGCCTCCCCTCTCACCGCGCCCATATTGGGGAAAACGGTAAAAGCCAGGATGGCTGTCAGCATTATGGCGATTATCCTCTTGGATACCTTCTTCATTCCCTCTCTCCCTCCGAAATATCAAAAAAACAGCTGCAGTCTGTCATCATGCTTTTCTCAGGTCCTTATTTTCTATCATATCAAAAAGACACACCCTCTGACATCACCCGTTCATGGGGGTAAAACGGGTAATTAAAGGGCCTTTTTATTAATAAAATAATACCTCTGTTCCCTTTACAGCCTGTAACGCCTGCTTCTTTGCAAGGCTCTCCATGTTCGGAGACACGAACACTTTTCAAAATGTCTCATTCCTGAAATGCACGCCGCGCAGTCTGCTGTTTTAAAAGCTCCGGCCCTTCCGGGACCGGAGCTTTTCGTATCTGGTTTTCTGGCTTTCTATTTAATAAGGCTTTTTCTTCCGTAGAGAGCCGCGCCTGCGGCCGCTGCCGCGGCAAGCGCCATGAGCGCTATTATTGGAACGGCGTTAAAATCATCGCCTGTTCCCGGTGTTCCGTCCTTGCCTGCCGCAGGATCATCCTTGCCTGCGGGATCGTCGGTTCCGGGAGTTACGTCAGAGATATCAGCCGCGTAGCTGTAGAATAACGGAGTAAAGCTCGTGCCTATGGATGCCTCTCCTTTAAAAGGCGAGCCCTGGACCGCCGTCCTTCCCAGTATGCTTATCTGTCCGGAGCTGTCTATATTGTAGCCGCTGCCTGTCTCCGCGATTATCATCTTTCCCTGAGCCGGCGAGGCTGTTATATTGCCTGCGTTTATGCCATAGACTTCCCCGTTGGCGCTTTCCGCGCCGGAAGCCAGCACAACGCCGCCCTTTATTATGGCGCTGCCCTTCATGGCGCTGATACCAACGCTGCCGATACTTCCTTCTCCTCCGAGAGCAGTAACTTTGGTGCTGCCTCCGCTTATGGTAACGTCGCCTGTTTCACTGAAGATACCGCCGCTGTAGTCGGATGTACCTGACTCAGCAGTATCCCTTTGGCTCTCTGCAAATACGCTGCCGCCGCTGATGGTAACGCTCTTATTGGCGCGAATACCGTCGCTTACGCTGCCTGTGCCGTCAGCGCAGCAGCCTTCAGCCGCCACATTGCCGCCGGATATATTGACGCTTCCGTTATCCGAACCGATGCCTACGCTGCCGCTGTTTTCTCCACTTGCATGGGCTCCGAAGGCTTCCACCTCACCGCCTTTTATTGTAACGTCGCCGTCTTCGCTGAAGATACCGCCGCTGTACAGGGCCTTACCGCCGGCGGCGGACACATCTCCGCTGTTGACGGTGACGCTGCCCGCGGCGCGTATTCCGTCGCTTACGCCGTTGTTATTTAATGCCATATTTCCATTGGCTGTAACAGTACCGCGTACTGATTGTCGCTGTCCATAGTCACGCCGCCTACCGTAACGCGTTCCGCCGGCGCCGCCGACGCTGTCATAGGCGCAAGTCCCATAATCAGCATAAGGGCAAGCAGTATCATTACAGACCGCTTCTTCAATATTCGTCCCATATTATTCCTCCTGTAAAAAATTATAGAATGTAATAATCCTTTCACATCTTTTATATCAGAAAAAACGGACCTGACATCGCCCGTTAGTAAGAGTAAAACGGGTAATTTCAGATCCGATTCCGTAAAATTTTCCTTTATCGTGTATTGTTATATATCTATCTGAGCATATATTTCTTCAGATCCTGTCTGCGGCTGATGCCCAGCTTCTGCATGGCCACGGAAAGGTGCCTCTTAACCGTGTGCTGGGATATGTTCATATGCTCGCCTATTTCCTGATTGGTCCAGCCCCGCGCCGCCAGCATGGCGGCGGCAAACTCAGTTGTAGTAAGATTATCCGCTACGTCATGTCCCGTATCAGGGTTGTGAACCTTGCGCCATCCGGCGGAAAACCTGTATGTTATATCTATGATCCTCTTAAAATCCTCCGGCCACTGAGGCTTTATAACAGCTTCCAGCATACCGCCCAGAAGCCCGTGGTGCTCTCCCAGTCCCTCGATGAGATCATCGGGCCTTGCCAGCTCCCAGGCTGCCAGCATGTGCTCCTCCGCCTTTTCCTTCTGCCGCAGGCTCATGTAATCCATAACGGCGACCAGGTGAAGATATATTGCCGATATAGGGTATTTATGCGCACCCATGGCAAAAGTAGCCTCCACCACGCCCAGGCTCTTTTCATATTCCTTCTTCAGATAGAGATAATGGGCCTGTACATAAAGAGCAAAGGCTCTGATTCCCGTGGGCAGCTCCGGCAGGAATTCTTTGCATGAAGGCGTTCCTTCCGGAAGCGGCAGATGCAGCAGCACCGCTGAAGCCACGTTAATAAAGGTTCCCACGGCCCGTCTTTCGGCAGAGGCTTCGCTGCCGCCGGCAATCATACTCTTTACCTGCCCCAGCGCGAATCTGGCCCGTGATATCTCCCCTATGGAAAGATTGGCGTAGGCGTATATGAGGCTGGCGGAAAGCCTGATGTGCATATCGTGACTGGTCAGGTAAAGCTCTGCCTCCCGGGCGGCTTCCTCCGCGCGGCCGCTGAAATAATGATACTCGGCAAAGGCTATATTCTTTTCCGGACCGGTTTCCATGGCTTCTATGGTTTCAAGGCAGCTTCCCGGCTTAAAGGGTGTGTTCAAAAGGGGCATCAGTCCCCGATACCGATCTTCAGGAGCCTTCGCAGCATACTCTGTATCATCGACTTCCCTTATGTCCGCCGCCTCCGCTCTTCTGGGATCCTCGGGCTTTAAGGCTCCTGCAGGGATTCCCCAGGAAACCCCCAGCTTTATAACGCCGTCGATTCTTCCCTGGGCGCAGTACTTCTGGACCTGCCTCTCCGATATGCTCCATTTTTTTGCCGCTTCACGTACTGACATGTATTCCATATATCGTTTCTCCGTATCTATTTATAAAATATAAACCTTTTCCCTTCCCTGCCTTCTGTTCGTTCCTGCGAACACTTTCTGTTTTTATTATATTTCCCCCGATAAAAAATCTCAAGAAAAAAATGCTGACAGGTCAGCCGTACACAGCTTCATAAAAAAACAGAACCCGCCTCCATGGAAACAGGTTCTGTGATTTTTCGTCCTTTATACCGGTCTATTTGCTGTAATCGTAGAAGCCGGCTCCTGTCTTTCTTCCCAGCTTTCCGGCTCTTACCATCTTTCTCAGGAGAACGTGAGGTCTGTACTTGTCGTCTCCGTACTCTCTGTGAAGAGTTTCCATAATGGCAAGGCATACATCCAGGCCTACCAGATCTCCCAGGGCGAGAGGTCCCATCGGATGGTTGGCGCCCAGCTTCATGGCAGTGTCTATTCCCTCAGCGTCAGCCACGCCGTCAGCCAGGATTCCTATGGCCTCGTTTATCATAGGAATAAGTATTCTGTTTACTACAAATCCCGGAGCTTCAGCTACGTCTACAGGAGTCTTTCCCAGCTTTCTCGTAAGATCCAGAATAGTCTCTCTCGTTTCGTCTGAAGTGGTGAGTCCCTTTACTATCTCAACCAGCTTCATAGCAGGAACAGGATTGAAGAAATGCATTCCTATGATCTTGTCAGGTCTGCCTGTAGCGGCCGCGATCTCCGTTATGGAAAGGGCTGAGGTGTTTGTGGCGATTATAGTCTCAGGCTTGCAGAGCTCATCCAGCTCCTGGAAAAGCGCCTTCTTGGCTTCCATGTCCTCAGTAGCCGCCTCGATTACAAGGTCCGCATCCTTTATTATGGAAATATCCGTTGATCCCTTTACTCTGGAAAGTATTTCATCCTTGTCTGCCGCCGTAATCTTTTCCTTGGCAACCAGCTTGTCCAGATTCTTGGTTACTGTAGCGATACCCTTGTCTACCGATGTCTGTCTTCTCGCTCTCAGAACAACGTTGTATCCGTTCTGAGCGAGAACCTGAATAATTCCGGCTCCCATAGTACCAGTTCCAAGCACGCCTATAGTTTTCATAATAGTCTCCTCCTTAAATCACTTCTGTGGTGATTTTTAAATTTTAATTATTTTTAAGGCTCCTTTAGCCTCTGTTTTAACATTGTAAAGCATTTTGAGTGTCTTTTAAAGAACTTTTACCTATTTTTCCGAAATAACTTTTATATTTTTTTTCTCATTTCCTCCTTATATGCCTCTACTCCCGGCTGGTTAAAAGGATCCACTCCGGAAAGCATTGCCGTCACGGCGCAGGTTACCTCCAGAAAATACAGAAGCTGTCCGTAATAAAAGCCGTTAAGCTCCGGCAGATGTATTTCCGTAAATGGAATACCCGCCTTTTTATGGGCCGCCGAAACTCCCTCAAAGGCGGCTCTGTTAATTTCCTCAAGGGATTTTCCCTTAAGCTCCCCCTCTTCTATTACAAGAGGATTGGGGTAATGGTCTATTACTATGGAGGTTTCCGCGAAGATCTGCCTTCCCTGCTGAAGGAACTGTCCCATGGAATGAAGATCCGTGGAAAAGATAAAGGAGGCCGGAAATATTCCCTTTCCTTCCTTTCCCTCGCTCTCTCCGTAAAGCTGCTTTATCCATTCTCCAAGATACAGAAGCCTGGGATCGTAAAATTCTATGGCCTCCACAAATTTTCCCCTTTCGGAAAGAAGGTGCCGTGATACCGCATAGTCTAGGCCGTCGCCGTCCCATGCAGGAGAAAGGGCCATAGCCCCGGCCCCCTCAAGAAGGCTTCTCACATCTATTCCCGAAACAGCCATTGGAAAAAGCCCCGCGGCCGTAAGAGCTGAATATCTTCCTCCGATATTTTCAGGTATGGAAAATGAGGTGTAGCCCTCCCGTTCCGTTTCCTCCCTGAGAAGACCTTTGCTTCCCGTTATGGTTATTATCCTTTCAGAGGCT
Organism: Candidatus Allocopromorpha excrementigallinarum; assembly: GCA_018714925.1. GTDB lineage: Bacteria > Bacillota > Clostridia > Peptostreptococcales > Anaerovoracaceae > Lentihominibacter > Lentihominibacter excrementigallinarum. The sequence continues at coordinate 10,810 of DVMP01000157.1, read as the reverse complement.
CTGTCTCCGTATTTTTTCTTCATTACAGGCCTTAATATATCAAGGCCCGCTTTGATCTCAAGAGTATTTCCCGATTTGGAAATCACACAGAGGACGGTTTCCTTCTCCGCCATCTTTTCCATTATCCTTCTGTAGTCTCCGGAAAAGAAATTCGTTCCCGCGAACACCACCTCGACCCCGGCCTCATCCTCAGGCAGGGCTTCTATGGCTGCTTTGGCGCCCATGTAGGAACCTCCTATTCCTATTACCACCATAAGGTCAGCCTGCTGTCTCACCCTGTCGGAAGCATTGAGAAGGCTCTCCAGCTCCTCCGTTTTTTCCACAGGGGCCTTGACCCAGCCCGTCATGGGTATTTCTCCGGACCACAGCCTGTCAAAGGCCTCAGTGGCCCTGGTCTTTTCTCTTTTCATTTCCTCCCGGTAAATGCCGTTTCCTCCTACGTCTGTTTTTATGTACATACTATCTCTCCATATAAGCAGTTGAGGCGTTCCTTTATATTCTACTCTTTTTAAAATCTTTCTTCAATATGAAGCTCTTTCATGTGTCGAAAAAAGTGAACAATTGTCGCCTTTAACTGCTCCTGAGGATTCTTCTGTCGCTCTTTTCTTTTAAAAGTTTTTACATATCTTCCTTTTATTGCCGCCTTCTGCCGGCAGCTCTAAAATTCATCTCATTATTAATAATCTGTTCCTGTTTTAGAAAGGAGAATAGAATGAAGAAAAAACTTTTAAGCTTCGCTGTGGCCTTTTCCATGGTTCTGTCCGCTCCCGCCGCCCTGCTGGCCGCCGAGAAGTCGCCGTCCTCTCCAGGCTCCGGAGGCGGCTGCGCCGGAGAGACCGACTGGGCTCCCATAACCGCCGCTGAATTTCTTGAACACGGCTTCATAACGGCAGCCGCTCCGGCCGATCCTTCCATTATCGCGGAAACCGAAGAAGAAACCGTCGTATTTCACGACACTTCGACCTCTTCCGGAATAGAAAAAATCCGTACCATCTCTTCTGACCAGCCCTCAGCCGGTATAGATACGGAAAACAAAAATATGACTCTTAATATAGCCACCGCCGACTCCCATTCAGAGGCAGGCCTTGAGCTGACTCCCGTGAAGGTTACTACAGGCTCCATAACAGCAAACAGACACAGCAATACCAGCGGCAGCGCGTCAGCTTACGCCAGCTTTAACGCCAAAGCCTCCAAGGCCTCCTGCACTCTTTCCCTTCAGGAAAAGTACAACGGCTCATGGAGAACCGCTACGGGAGTTCCCGTTGTAACCTACAAGAAAAGCGTTACAAATTCTTATTCTATTGCCGCCGGAAAAACCTTCACCTTAAAGACCGGTAAGGTGTATAGAGTAAAGGCCTCCATAATAGATACCACCAGCAGCGGCACCTTTACAAAGACTTTGTACACAGGAGCTTTTTAGTATACTATTCCAGATTATTGATTATTGCGGTGATCTCACTGTCATTTAATCCGCTTATTACATCTACTATAACGCCGCCGTCTGTCTGCACGGTGGCTTTTTTAGTATCGTCATCGTTTTCTGCTACGTAGGCGACCCCCTTCTCCGTTTCCATTTGATAGCTGCTGTCAACAACAACCGTCATAGCAGATGCGTCTTGAGCCTGAATAAATTCATGGATTTCAATAAACTCATTCTGCTCAGCTGTAAACCTGAAAATGCACATCAAGCTCCCGTCTTCCAGATTCTCTATCTGCAAATTGTCAAACTCATACCCCTCCGGCATGTATTCAGGTACAAGCAGACCCTCTATATCTTCTCTGGCAAGGAGAGCCTCCTCCCAGTTTTCAAACACGACAACATTCTCATCCCCTGAGCCCCAGCCTTCATCCTCAACCACCACGCCATCTTCCGTGACGGTTTCCTTCTCGCCGGTTTTGTTGGCTCCCGCGTCAAAGAGGCTGGTGTCAAAGGCTATTACGGCTCCGGCAATTACTATAATCAGCGCGGCCGCAAGGCCGGCGGCCCGTCTCATATGCTTTGCCGAGCGCTTTTTGTCCCTTTGGACTATCTCTTCAAGCCTCTCCCGCGACATGGTCTTCTTTCCCCCGGCCTCATTTTCCCTTTCAACGGCGTCATATATTATATTCTCAATGGTTCTGTTTTCCCTATTTTCCTTCATATGGCCCGTCCTCCCCAAACAGCTCGCCGTACACGCGCTTCAGCTGTTTCAGACTTCTTCTGTATATACTTTTAACCGTATTCACATTGATGTTAAGTATATCGGCGATTTCAGCGAACTTATACTTTCCCCAGAACCTCATCTTTATTATCCGTCTGTTTATGTCGCTCAGATTGTCCAGCATGGTTTCCACCATTGATCTTCTTTCCGCGTCCTGAAGTATTTTCTCTACATCCGTTTCATCGGCGACAGTGTCGTAAATATCTATCTCCTCTCCGCTTTCCAGTCTGATGGTGCTGGATATCGCCCTGTGCCTGGACCTTTCCCTGAAATACCTTTTGGCCTTGTTCGCCGCTATGGCTCTCAGCCATGGTTTCATGCGGCTTTCATCTCTCAGATCGTCTATCGACTTGTAGGCCGCGAGTATGGCTTCTTCCGCCAGATCCTCCATATCCCTCTCATCGACACCCATAACTCTCATGAGATTTAATAAATAGTCATAGCTGCCGCAAAGCAAATCTATTCTTTTGTCTTTATCCACTTCCTTTATTCCTTGTTAACGATTCCTTCCACATACAGTCTCGCTATCTGCTCCATGCATCCCAGCTGTTCCGTGGAGCAGACGCTGAGAGATCCGAGAATATTTTCACTTATAAGCTTTTTCTTTTCATTATCGGAAATATCGGGAGGATCTCCCGCCATGAGAAAATCGGCGCTTACACCGAGAACCTGCCTGAGCTTATAAAGGGTTTTCAGGGAAACGCCCTTGTCGCCGCATTCTATGTCCGAGATAAATTTGCCTGTAACGGAGATTCGCTTTCCCAGGTCTTCTCTGGACATTTTCAGAGCTTCTCTTCTTGCCCTTATTCTCGCGCCCATTTCTTTCTTGTCAAACTCTTTCAGTCTCACGGTCATAGCCTTCCCTCCCTCTGTAAGTTCATTATCTAACCTCTTATAGTTTAATGTCTGCCCCGTAAAGGCTTTTGCAACCGTAGGAAGATTTTATTATAACTTTTAGGGGAAATAATGTTTTTTTCACCAAAATTCGACCTTTTTCGACAAATAGTGAAACTTTTTAGAAGGGTTATGACTCTATTTCTAAAGAATGCTGAGTCGTGATTCTATATTCAATAAATAATTATTGTCATAAACGGCGGCGACAGTCCGGCGAAAAAAGAAAGGCAGGGAAAGAAATGCGAATAGAAGACAACAGGCGGAGGAAGGAAATGTACAAGGCTCACAAGCTTATCGCCAGGAATCTGAGGCTTTTAAGGAACATCCGCGGTCTCAGTCAGGAAAGGGTAGCCGATCTTCTGAACATGTCGAGGTCCTGCTACTCCGCCCTTGAGAACGGAGCCAAGATACCTGACTTTATAACAGTCTACACCTTATCCGAGTTTTACGGAGTGAACCTGGATTATCTTCTGGCCTTTGATATATCCGAGCATCTCCTTTCTCTTTTAAGGGCGGACAGAAGATCTCTGGATTCCTTCAGCTTTCTCGACGGCTACATGAAGCTTTCCTACGGAGCCAGGCTGCAGATACGCGACAGAATTGATGCTCTTCTCCGGGAGGAAAGAAGTTTTAACTATTTCCCATGGGATTACGAGGAATAATCCGTATTTTACCGCGCAGAGAATATGTTATATAAGGAGCGTTATAAATGAAATCAAAACTTAAGACACTGAGCAGCAACATAAAGCTTCTCCGAAGCCTGAAAAGCATAAGTCAGGACGAAATGGCCAGCACCATTCATCTGGCGAGATCCACCTATTCCACATATGAGACGGGAGCAAAGGTTCCAGACCTTCAGACCATAGACGCTCTTTCCGCCCTTTACGGAATAAACTTCGAGGATCTGGTAAACCGCGACCTTTCGCGGGGCATCCTCAACCGCATATATTTTGACAGGGAAAATACGGCTCTCGCCGATATTCTCAACGATTACCAGAGCCTTTCCACAGCTTCCAAGAACCTTGTCATGGAAAGAATAGACACGCTTCTGGAAAGGGAGGAAATTTTCTTTTCCGAGTATTTAAACAGGGAGGGTAAAAAATAGAAGGCCCATTAAAAGAGCATATTTATTACGTTTATTATTAAAGGAATGGTTCCTATGGAAATGACGGTGCTGAGAAAAAGTATCCTGCTGGCTGTTCCGGCTCCCTGGCCCTCCTGCTCCGCCAGCATGGAAACCGTTGCCGCCGTAGGAAAGCTTATTCCCAGTACCAGAATGGACTTGGTTATTCCCGCCAGAGGAACGAAATAAATAATGAGAATCGTAAGGAGCGGAAGGATAAACAGCTTGACGATACTGGATTCTATGGCGATTCTGCTCTTTATTATATCGCCGAACCTGTAGCCGGCCAGAGTTGAGCCTATGAATATCATGGCCATAGGCGTGGAAATATTTCCTATGTACATAAGGTACTCGTCTACAACCTCCGGAATGATTCCTCCCAGAAGGCTGGCTATAAATCCGATTATAAGGGCCAGGATGTTGGGATTTACCAGAAGCCTGAGAGCCGCCTTAAAGACGCCTCCGGAAGCAGCCCGCCTTTTGTCGGCCGAATTTCTCCTCAGGGCTCTTGTCCCGTATGTGAATATATAGAAATTCATGGCCGCGTTGTGGGCCAGCATAAGCAGGAGACCTGTCTCGCCGAAGAATATCATGGCCACGGGAAATCCCATAAAGCCGTTGTTGGGAGAGGCCATGGAAAATTCCGCCACACCGGCCTCCTCCGCAGGGAATTTTCTCACCTTAACGTAGAAATAGCAGAAAAGGGCGTATATGTAGAAAAGGGCCAGGCTGGCGCCGAAGGCCGTCAGAAAATCCACTATTATTCTGCTGGTCATCTGGAGATTTCCTATATTGTGGACTATAAGGCAGGGATAGGCAAAATAGACGATAAGCTTGTTCATACTGTGATCCATCTTATCGTCTATAAAGTTTATTCTCCTGAGAAACCATCCTGTAAACATAATGGCGAAAAGAACAAAATACTGTCCGTACATAGCTCTCCCTTCTCTTCAGCCGCCCCTCGCCGCGGATCAGCTGTAGTACAGATTGTTGGTTATATACTCGGGATCGCTTGTAACGTCGATCCCCAGAGATTTAAGGGTTTTTTCGTCTCTGTCTGAAAGAATAGCCGTACAGTGGGCCCTGCAGCCTCTCAGACAGGTGAGCTTGCCCAGAGCAGCCTCCGCAGATGGATTCGTTGCCGCTGAAATGGTCAGGGCCGTGAGAATCTCCTCGCAGTTTAGGCTGGATTTTTCCGACATGAGAACCTCCGTCTTAAGCTCCTGTATGCTTCTGAGTATGTTCGGGGATATGAGATGTATTCCGTCAGCCATGCCGCTGAGATACTTTATGGAGTTTAATATGGCCGCCGCGGCCGCCACCATTCTTCTGGAGCTTCTTCCAGTTATAATGGTTCCGTCCTCCATTTCCATGGCCATTACCACCACGTTGGCGTATCTTTCGTCGCACTCTCTCTTGTATTCGGCGTATTCTCTGGCAGGGAGCACCACCTTCCTGTCCTCCACGGAAAGCTCCATATCGTCCATGAGCAGCTTGGCTCTCTCCAGAACGTCCTCCTCTATTCTGCCTTTTTTGTAATCGCACTGAGCTATTATGTACCGCCTTATAATTTCCTGGCAGGCTGCCTCTCTGACCACCTGGTCGTCGATTATGCTGAAGCCCGCTCTGTTGACGCCCATATCAGTCGGCGACTTGTACTCCGACTCCTCTCCCGTGATCTTTTCTATTATTCTTTTAACCACGGGAAACACCTCCAGGTCCCTGTTGTAGTTTACCGCTGTTTTTCCGTAGGCCTCAAGATGGAAGGAATCTATCATGTTCACATCCTTAAGGTCTGCCGTAGCCGCCTCGTAGGCCACGTTGACAGGATGCTTGAGAGGTATGTTCCATATGGGAAAGGTCTCGAATTTGGCGTATCTTACCCTTCTTCCCCTTCTGTATTCATGATAAAGCTGCGAAAGACATGTGGCCAGCTTGCCGCTGCCTCCTCCCGGTCCCGTAACCACCGCCAGAGGCTTTGTAACCTCTATGTAGGGATTGGCTCCGTAGCCTTCGTCGCTTACTATGGTGTCCACATCGGTAGGATAGCCCTTGGTATACCTGTGCCTGTATGTTCTTATGCCCCTTCTTTCCAGCTTGTTTATGAAGTTGTCAACAGCGGGAGCGTTTTCCTCGTATCTCGTAACAACAACGCTGTTGATTTCCAGCTCGTACCTTCTGAACATGTCTATGAGCCTCAGCACCTCCAGATCATATGTTATGCCGAAATCCTGCCGCGTCTTGTTTGTCATTATGTCTCCGGAATATATACATATTATTATCTCCGCCTCATCCCGCATCCTCTGAAGGAGCTTTATTTTGGCGTTTTCGTCAAAGCCCGGAAGAACGCGCATGGCGTGCTTGTCCTGAACCAGCTTTCCCCCGAATTCCAGATAAAGCCTCTCGCTGTCCCCGCACCTTATTCGCTCAAGAATGTACTTTGACTGCTCTTCGATGTATTTTTCCGCACTGAAACCTATTGCTGACATGTCCACCTCCAACACTTCTGAAACTTCTTCCCGGAAAAGGGCTTTTGTCTAAATATAAATTATGGCCGCCGCCACGGTAGTCACCACCATTGTGACTATTATCGCTATGGAAATTACCAGTATGGTCTTTCTGCTCATCATCCGGCATCTTCCCCCTCTCTTACATAAGCGTTATGTTTATTCTGTTTCTTCCCTCAAGAAGACCCTTGAGACTTATGCTGTAGTCTATGTCTATGTGTCCGTCTCCCGCCTCTGAAAGAGTGTTCTCTATATCGTTGGTGAGAACCTCCAGCTCAATGGCGCCGAAGGGCGTATTGTAAAATCCCGTGTACCGCTTTCCCTTTTCAAAGAGAATCTCGTTTCCCGATCCCGAGCCCTTTCCGAACCGCTTCATCTGAACCTCGTTGTCCCTGAGCCGCAGACGTGTTCTGCAGCCCGGCACTCCCGAGAGCTCGCTTTCCTCATACACAAGATAAAGGGAGTCCCCTCTTTTGTACAGCTTGGCCTCCGTAACAAACTCCATAGCCTCTTCTCCCCCTTCGGGACTTACCTGGAGGCCTTTTATCTTTACCATTATATCCTTCATATACATATTGTCACCCTCTCTAAATCATTATTTTATACAGAGCGGCTTCCCGCCCCTTTGCCGGGCTCCGCTTTCAGCCGGGGTCTCAGGGTCTCGCCCGTTCCAGTATACTGAGAAGCTCCTCCCTGTTAAAGCTGTATTTTTTGAGACAGAAATGGCACTGAAGCTCAGCCTTTCCGTCCTCCTCTATTATTTCCGTCAGATCCTTTCTTCCTATTGCCGCCAGAGCTCGCTCCATCCTCTCTCTGCTGCAGTCGCATTTCCAGCTTATATCTCTCTCCTGAAGGATTTCCGGCTTGTATTTCTCAGGCATACCTTTAAATACCCGGTAAAGCAGCGCCTCCGTCCTTTCTCTGTCTACGGCATTTTCCATGGAGTCCTGTATTTCCTTTACAGACGATGTCAGAGGGTCCATGGAGCCTGTAAGCTCCTCAAGTCTGTCTACAGCCTCTTCCTCAGCTCCCGGCATGGTCTGTATTATCATTCCTCCCGCGGCACCTATGGAAAGATCCCTTTCTATTCTTACTCCCAGAGCCACAGAGGAATTCTGCTGCTCGGATATGAAAAAATACGCCGCCAGATCCTCGGCTATTTCTCCGCTTACAAGGGCTGTTGTTCCCACGTAAGGCTCCTTCATACCTATGTCCTTTATGACCGTAAGCTCTCCTTTTCCCAAAGAGCCGCCTACGTCCAGCTTTTTCTCCGCGGTGAGAGGAAGGTCCACATAAGGATTCGCTATATATCCCTTTACGTCTCCCGCCCCGTTGGCCGCCGCCAGAATCTGTCCCGCAGGGCCATCTCCTCTGAACCTGACAGTCAGTCTGTCCCCGTTATCCTTGAGCATCAGACCCATGAGACCCGCGGCCGTCAGAACCCTTCCCAGACCAGCTGAAGCCAGGGGAGTGGTTTTATGTATATCAGCGGCCTGCTGAACCATATTCGTCGTTATACCGATATATACTCTGTAGGATCCGCTTTTATCCAGCGCTATCAGCGTGTTGCTCATTTTACCGCCTCTTTTCTTCACCTTTGGCCTTTGCCTGTTTTACGCAGGCCTTTATCCAAGACATTTTATCATATTATGAAGGAAATGTTTAACCTTTTCTGCAGATATTCACATATTTTCAACACTTAAATGTCATATTGAATTTGTATATTTTACTCAGACAGGGTGATATAATGAGTTTGTACAGCCCTTCGGGTCTCTTTAAGGAGATCCTGTCTTTAAAGCAGCATAGTATCATGCTTAATAATTACCAATTAATATGAAATGGGGGATGAAGTATGGATGATAACAACAGAAGACAGAACTCGGATTACCAGCCGAATTTTGTTATGAGGGATTCACCTGAGACCCCTTCCAATAATCCGGAAAGCGTGTCTTCCTCCGCGTCGGCGGAGACAGCCGGACAGACTGACGGGGCCTTCAGAAATTCCGGAGAAGCCTTTGCGGAAAATGAAAGCGGCCGCGGTTTTCCCGAAAACAGCGGCTACAGATATTCCGGAGAAGGACAGTCATATTCTGAGCCTGTCTCCGGCGCGAGCGCCTCTGAGACGGGCTCCTCTGACAGCGGAGCCTATGGAGCCGATTCTTACGGCACGGGCGCCTACAGAGAGGAAAATCCCGGTCCGGCCTCATGGGACAGCGAATCGGGGCTGAAAAAAGGCTGGAGGAGCGGACGCCGCAATAAAGCCAAGGCGCCTTCAAAGCCTGTGAATCTCACTAGAAAGGGACTGGCTCTTATTATTGCGCTCTGTATGGTAGTATCGGGAGTATTCGGCATTGGAGGGGCCGCTCTGGGCAGTTACCTCTTTGACGGAGACTCCGGCTCCTCAAAGGAGGGAAGCGTCAAAACCACAGGCTATACCCTTGAGGACGCCACGGGAAGCAATATGACCGTAGAGGAAATCACCGAAGCCGCCAAGCCAAGCGTCGTGGAAATAACCACCGAAAGCGTGGCCTCCGACTCATGGATGCAGCAGTACGTCACCGAGGGAGCCGGAAGCGGCGTAATAATTACAGAGGACGGATATATTATTACCAATAACCACGTTATATCGGGAGCCTCCAGCATAAAGGTGACCACCTCTGACGGAAAGGAATACGACGCTCAGGTTATAGGTACAGACTCCATGAATGATATAGCTGTCCTCAAGATAAACGCCAGCGGTCTTACTCCTGTCACCTACGGTAACAGCGATCAGCTCGCGGTGGGAGACCTGGCCGTGGCCATAGGCAATCCTCTGGGAGAGCTGGGAGGAACGGTAACAGCGGGAATAATAAGCGCCCTTGACAGAGAGCTTGCCATAGACGGTCAGACCATGAACCTGCTTCAGACCGATACCTCTATAAATCCGGGCAACTCCGGAGGAGGTCTCTTTAACGGAGACGGCCAGCTTATCGGTATCGTCGTAGCTAAATCCTCAGGCTCCGATGTAGAGGGATTGGGCTTTGCCATTCCTGTTAACACTGCTGCCGAAGTGGCTCAGCAGCTTATGGAAAACGGCTATGTAAGCGGCCAGCCTTCAACGGGCATGTCCTACGTGGAGGGCAGCGGCAGCGGAGGCTCTCAGCTTTTCTCAGGCTCTCAGGGCACCTCGGTATATATATATTCCGTTGACGGCGCCAACGCCAAAAGAGCCGGCTTCCGGCAGGGGGATATGGTCTATTCCGTAGACGGTACTGAGATAACCTCCTTTGAGGATCTCTCCTCAATAGTTACCGCCCACGAGGTGGGGGACACTTTAAAATTCACAGTTCTGCGGGATGGCAGCGCCATGGACATAAACCTGACCCTGGAAGAAAAGACTGCCTCTGACTCCCGAAGCTGAGTCTGAAAAGGGGTATTAATATAGATAACAAAGAGCCGCGGCTTTGAAAAGCATTTCAAAGCCGCGGCTCTTTATCCTTCCCCTGCCTTACTCCTGCTTCTGACGGCGGCAGCAGCTTCTGCCGGGACATCCCTCTCCCTTAGGGCATATAACATAGCTTCCCCCTCTTATTGAAAGGTATCTTCCCTCAGTCAGCACAAGGGCCAGCTTTTTTCTCGCCTCATTGTAGACCGACTGAACCGTGGTCCTGGCCACTCCCATCTGAGCGGCGCACTCCTCCTGTGTATAATCAAGAAGATCTATAAGTCTGATGGTCTCATATTCATCGAGAGTCATCTCCACTGTGTTTTCGTTCATCTGCTCCTGTACCGCCGCTGAGGCCACAGGTCCGAAGCCGCACCTTTCAGGCATGGCGCATATTTTTCTGTATTTTTTAGGTCTTGGCATTTTCTTCCTTTCCCCGGAGGTTTCTGACTTATGTCGTAATTATACCATATGAAAGCGTTGAAATCCATGGTATAATCCCCTTATGGATATGAAGCTTGAATGAAAAACTAAATTCCACAGTTATGCTGAATTTAGTCTTACACTCCGTCTCCATATCTTTTATCATCTTTAGTACCTGTTTATCCGCAGTAGAAAAGAGGTACTTATGTGTAAATCAATTCCCGGAACCCAAAAGCAT
>DVMP01000156.1 GCA_018714925.1 Candidatus Allocopromorpha excrementigallinarum | reverse complement strand
GGCTGGCGGTGGATACATGCGCCTGGCCTATGTACGAAATAGTTGAAGGAGAGTGGAGGCTCACCCATGAGCCTAAGAAAAAGCTTCCAATAGAGGAATTTCTCATAAAACAGGGACGCTTTAAGCACATGTTTAAAAAGGGAAGCGAATGGATGATAGAAGAGGCTCAGAAATACGTTGACGATCAGTGGGAAAAACTACTGGCAAAATGCCGATAAAAGATATAGAATATAGAGAGAAATCAATAAGGCTTTGTAAAGAAGCCTTATTGTACTTCAGAAGAATTTTTACCCGGTGAGAGAAGAAAATGGAACACATTATTTGGAACAGAGAAATGGAATGCGCGGACAGAGAGACAAAGAACGCCATTCAGCTGACAAGACTTAAGAACGCGGTGGAAAGGTGCTATGAGAGAGTGCCCTTCTACAGAAAGAAATTTGATGAGATAGGTTTAAGACCGGAACACATCAGGACCCTTGAGGACGTAAGGCATCTTCCCTTTACAACGGCCGATGACCTGAAGGAAAACTACCCCTTCGGCATGTTTGCCGTTCCCAAGAAAGAGGTGGTAAGACTCCACGGCTCCTCGGGAACCACGGGAAAGCCCAAGATAGAAGGGTACACCAGACAGGACATAGAAAACTGGGCTGAGATTATGGCCAGAGTCATCAGCGCCGCGGGAGGCACCGCCGACGACATAGTACAGATATCCTTCGGCTACGGGCTCTTTACAGGAGGCTTCGGTCTTCATTACGGCATGGAGAAAATAGGAGCCATGGTAGTGCCACTTTCCAGCGGCAACACCGACAGACAGATAATGCTTATGCAGGATCTGGGGAGCACCATACTTATTTCAACTCCTTCCTACGCCCTTTACCTTGCCGATGAAATGGAGAAAAAGGGAATAGACAAGAGCACGATTAAGCTGAGACTGGCTCTTTTCGGCGGCGAAGGCCACACTGAGGAAATGAGAGCCAAGATAGAAAAGCAGCTGGGCATACTGGCTACGGAAAACTACGGTCTTTCGGAGATAGGAGGACCGGGATATTCGGGAGAATGCTATCTTAAGCAGGGACTCCACATAGCGGAGGATCAGTTTATATCGGAGATAGTGGATCCCGACACCCTTGAGCCTCTTCCTATGGGAGAAAAGGGAGAGCTGGTAATAACTCCCCTTGTAAGGGAGGCCTTCCCTGTGCTCAGATACAGGACAAGAGATATAACGTGGCTTAACGACGAGCCTTGCCGCTGCGGCAGAACCTCCATGAGAATGGCCAAGGTTCAGGGAAGAACAGACGACATGATGGTAATAAGAGGAGTCAACGTATTCCCTTCACAGATAGAGTCGGTTATAATGTCCATGAAGGAAATAGAGCCTTTCTACGAGATAATCGTAACCACGGAGGAATATCTCGACAGAATAGAGGTGAGAGTGGAGTTTTCCGACGCCTCCCTTCTGGACGATTACAACAAGCTTGAAGGTCTGAGAAACAGAATAAGGCACAATCTTAAATCGGTACTGGGTATAGACGCCAAGGTTACCCTGGTAACACCGGGAACCCTGCCGAGATTTGAGGGCAAGGCCAAGAGAGTAATAGACAGAAGAGATCACAAGTAAAGAGCTTACAAACAGCAGCAAAGGGATCTCCCTTTGATAAAAATATCAGGAAAGGTAGTAAACAAAGCTATGGAAAAGAAAATAATGCTGGGCAACGAGGCCTTTGCCAGGGGAGCCTATGAAGCGGGAGTAAAAGTAGTCTCCTCCTATCCGGGAACCCCCAGCACAGAGGTAACGGAAACAGCGGCAAAGTACGATGAGATTTACGTTGAATGGGCGCCCAACGAAAAGGTGGGCGTAGAGGTGGCTGTAGGCGCCTCCATAGGCGGAGTGCGGTCACTTTCGTGTATGAAGCACGTGGGGCTTAACGTGGCAGCCGATCCATTTTTTACGGCGGCCTATACGGGGGTTACGGGAGGAGCCGTAATCCTGGTGGCTGATGACAACGGCTGTCATTCCAGTCAGAACGAGCAGGACTCCAGATACTACGGCAGAAGCGCCGGAGTGCCTGTGCTGGAGCCGGCCAACGCTCAGGAGTGTAAGGATTACATAAAGCAGGCCTATGAAATAAGCGAGAAGTACGACACAGTGGTTCTCATAAGATCCAACACGAGAATATCCCATTCAAGAGGCATTGTGGAGCTGGGAGAAAGAGTAGAAAAGGAAAGAATCCCTTATAAAAAGGACATACAGAAATACGTGGCCATGCCGGCTATGGCAAAGAAGCTCCATGTAAAGCAGGAAGAAAGAATGGGACGCATCGCCCGGGACTGCGATACCATGGATATTAACAGAGTGGAGATGGGAGATACATCCCTGGGAATCATCACCAGCGGTATATGCTACCAGTATGTAAAGGAAGCCATGCCCGATGTGAGCGTTCTTAAAATGGGAATGATTAATCCTATTCCCGCGGGGCTGATAAAGGATTTCGCCTCAAAGGTGGATAAGCTCTACATAATAGAGGAAGGAAACCCTTACTTTGAGGAGCAGATAAGAGCCATGGGAGTTGAGGTTGCCGGCGGCAAGGACATGTTCACCATACAGGGAGAATACAGCGGCAACATGATAAGAAAGGCCTTCGGACTTGAGGTCCCTGAAATTGAGAATCAGGCGGCTCCCGGAAGACCGCCCCTTCTCTGCGCCGGCTGCCCTCACAGAGGACTTTTCCATGTTCTCAGCAGGCTTAAGAAGACGGTTATGGGAGACATCGGCTGCTACACTCTGGGAGCGCTGCCTCCTACCTCAGCCATGGATGCCTGCCTGTGCATGGGCGCGTCTATTACCATGGCCCACGGATTCGAAAAGGCTGTCGGCGACAGCAAAGACCTGGTAGCTGTTCTGGGAGACTCAACCTTCTTCCATTCGGGCATCACAGGCCTTGTTAACATGAACTACAATCAGGCCAAAGGCACCGTTATTATTCTTGACAACAGAATAACGGGAATGACTGGCCATCAGGACAATCCATCCACCGGAAAGAACGCCAAGGGCCAGGAGGCTCCGGCCATAGACATAGCCGGAATATGCAGGGCCTGCGGTGTAAAGCATGTTGTGGAGATAGATCCCTTTGACATAGAGGAGCTGGAAGAGATAATAAAGACGGAGACAGCAAGAGATGAGCTTTCGGTAATAATAACAAAGAGACCTTGCGCCCTCATTGTAAAGCAGCCTGATATTCCGTATCTTGTTACCGACAGGTGTAAAAACTGCAGGATGTGTATGAAGATAGGCTGTCCTGCCATAGAGGAAAAGGATGGAAGACCTTTCATAGTTCCCGAAAGATGCGTAGGCTGCGGCCTCTGCGCTACTGTCTGTCCTTTTGACGCTATAGAGATAACAGACGGCGGAAAGGAGGACAGATAGATGAGCAGCAGCAAAGTGAACATACTTATAGTGGGAGTAGGCGGCCAGGGAACTCTTCTGGCAAGCGTCCTTCTGGGAAATCTGGCTCTTAAAAAGGGCCTTGACGTAAAGCTCTCCGAGGTCCATGGCATGGCCCAGAGGGGAGGCAGCGTGGTGACTCACGTTAAAATAAGCGATGAAACGGTAAATTCTCCTCTCATAGAGGAGGGGGACGCTGATGTTATAATAGCCTTTGAGGAGCTGGAGGCCTACAGGTGGCTCAGCTACCTTAAAAAGGGCGGCGCCATGTACGTCAACACACAGCAGATACTTCCAATGCCTGTTATAATGAAGCAGGCTGAATACCCTGACCGTATAATCGAGACCATCGAGAAAAAGGCCGGACGCGTAAAGGCCTTCGACGCCCTTTCCATAGCTGAGGAATGCGGCAGTGTAAAGGCGGTAAACGTAGTGCTTCTGGGAGCGGCCTCCAAGGATCTTCCTTTTGATGAGGATTCCTGGATAAAGGTCATCGAGGAAAACGTAAAGCCTAAATTTGTGGAACTTAACAAAAAAGCCTTTGCCATGGGAAGGCAGGCGTAAAAATACAGAAAAGGAAAGGAAACCCCTATTATGATTTGGAACGAAAAGATGGAATGCGCTGACCGGGAAACCATGCGTGCCCTGCAGCTTGAAAAGCTTCAAAAAACCGTTAAGCATGAGTACGAGAACGTGGCGCCCTACAGAAAGAAGATGGATGAAGCGGGAGTAAAGCCTGAGGATATTAAAACCCTTGAGGACATAACAAAGCTTCCTTTTACCACCAAAGAGGATCTCGCGGAAAATTACCCAAAGGGCCTCTTCGCCATGCCTATGGAGGATATTGTGAGAATACAGGCCTCATCAGGCACCACAGGGAAGCCGAAGATCGCCGGATACACTGAAAACGACCTTAAAATGTGGGGAGAGTGTGTGGCCAGGGGTCTGACAATGGCGGGAGCCACAAAGAAGTCGGTGGTTCATGTTTCCTACGGCTACGGCCTTTTCACAGGAGGTCTGGGAGCCCACATCGGAGCCGAGACCATCGGAGCCACTGTTATTCCCATGAGCAGCGGCAACACTCAGAAGCAGGTTATGTTCCTTCAGGACATGGACAGCACCATACTCTGCTGCACTCCTTCATACGCCCTCACCATAGCCGAAGCCGTGAAAAAGGCGGGAATAGACCCTAAGACCCTTGCGGTCAATGCGGGCGTTTTCGGCGCCGAGCCATGGACCCAGGGCATGAGAGACAAGATAGAGGAGGGACTTGACATAAAGGCCCATGACATATACGGACTTTCCGAGGTAATGGGACCGGGAGTTTCCACCAGCTGTCAGTATAATGAGGGTATGCACATACAGGAGGATTATTTCTATCCTGAAATCATAGACCCTGATACTCTCCAGGTGCTTCCTGACGGAGAGAGAGGCGAGCTGGTAATAACCACCATAGGCAAGGAAGGAATGCCTCTCATAAGGTACAGGACGAGAGATATATGCTACCTCATCAGGGAAAAGTGCAGGTGCGGCAGGACAACTGTAAGGATGAGCCGTGTCTTCGGACGTACAGACGATATGCTTATAATAAGAGGCGTCAACGTATTCCCTTCACAGGTGGAGACCGTTATAGCCAAGTTCAGCGAGCTCACTATAAATTACAAGCTCTACGTGGGAAGAGAAAACAATACGGATACCTTTGAGCTGGCAGTAGAGCTGGCCGAGGGTCTTGCCATAGACGATATAGCCTTTGTTGAAAACCTGAGAGCCAGAGTGGATCACGCTCTGAGAGATATGCTGGGAATAGGCTGCAAAATAAGATTCCTCAACGAGGGAACCCTGCCTAGAAGCGAAGGCAAGGCCGTCAGAGTGGAGGACACCAGAAACTTCAGCTAAAACCCCCTTTTTTGCGGCTCCCCGGGGCGCGCGCAGAAGATAAAGAGTAAGGAGGAAAGGAAATGTTAGTAAAACAGATGTCAGTGTTCGTGGAGAACACAACAGGTAAGCTGGAAGAGCTTACAAAGATATTGGCTGACAACAACATAGACATCAAGGCATGCACCATTGCCGACACAGTTGATTTCGGCATCCTGAGGTGCATAGTTGAGGAGCCTGACAAGGCTACCAGAATACTCAGAGAAAAAGGCTTTACCGCCAGTATAACCGAGGTAATCGCCGTTTCTCTGGAAGACAAGCCCGGCGGCTTTCACAAGGTGCTGAAGATACTGGCCGACGAGGACATAGGCGTTGACTATGTCTATTCCACCATTAATTCAGACGAGGGCGAAGCCGTGATAATGATGAAGGTAAAGGATCACCAGAAGGCCATCGACGTTCTGTCGAAAAAAGGCGTGAAGCTGTTCTGTATGCCTGAGCTGGTTTAAAATACAGAGCTGAAGGGATAGGGAAATGAGTTTAACAAGAAAAATAATCCTTGTAATATGTATAATAGTATTCGTGGGATCAGCGGCGGTAATCCTGGATTACGTCATAAACGGCATGAGAGAGCAGCGTTCCCTTGAGGATCTGGCCAGGCTTAAAACAGAAAGAGAGGATCTGGTCACGGACAAAGGCACCGTAATAGGAAAATACGTTGACCTTTATCTTGCCAACGATGATATTATAGGCTGGGTCCAGGTAGACGATACTCATATAGACTACCCTGTTATGCAGACACAGGATGACCCGGAGTATTACCTGAGGAGGAATTTTTACAGGGAAAGCGCCCTTTCGGGAATTCCTTTTATGGACGCAGCCAGCGACATATTTATTCCCACGTCTAATTTTCTCATATACGGACACAACATGAAGAACGGAACCATGTTTCACGACCTTCTCGAATACGAGGAGGAAAGCTTTTACAGGGACCACAAAACCTTTAAATTCGATACAATATATAAAGGAGGGCAGGGGACCTACGAGGTGGTAGCGGTATGCTATTCACAGATATATCCTGCCGACTCCACGGAATTCAAATATTATCAGTATGCCGGAATCACCACCGAATCAGAGTTTAACGACTATGTTCGGGGAATAAAATCCCTCTCCCTCTACGAGACGGGAGTAGTTCCCGAATACGGAGACCAGCTGGTAACCCTCTCCACCTGCGCCTACCATGTTAAGGACGGAAGGTTCTTCGTTGTGGGAAGAAGAACCGACGCGAAGCAGGTAAGGCCCCAGTAGCGGTTCCGGCTGATTCCCATAAAGATCCAGACGGGTCCGGCGCTTTTCATAAGCTTCATGGAAAAGCGCCGGACCCGGTTTTATTCCGCTTTGAGCCCATTTCTACCTCAACTGTTCCGAAAACTCCATATAGAGGGAGAAATTATGTACCCAAAGGGCTGTGCAACCTCTGTCCATAAGTGATTTCTCCCTGATTTTAATTATGTAACCTCATTCAGGGAGAAATATTTCTATTTTATAGGATTAATGTAAAAAAATACCGCTTTTGCAATTTAAAGCGGTAAATTTTTCTCCCTGGAGCTGATTTTTTCGGAACAGTTGAGGTAGAAAACAGCCGCCGTGCAATCCCGAGGAAGGGCAACCCCGGAAAATTTCTCCCTCAGAGGAGGCTTCATAATGAAAAATAGGGAGAAAGCGCCTGTGCCGGCACAAGATACACCATAGCCGCCATATAGCTGTCATCCGGATTTTGTCATTTGTCGCCGGCCGGGCGGTCAGCGCTTTTTTCGCCGCTCATTGACGCACTGACTGAGAAGATACTCCACCTGGCCGTTAATGGAGCGGAAGTCTTCCTCCGCCCATTTGGCTATTTCGTTCCACAGACTCGGCGAAAGGCGCAGCACCATCTGCTTTTTCGTTTTCTCCTTTTCCTTTACCGCCTTTTCCCGCTCCTTTATTTCCTCCTCGAGAGCCTTCAGCCGTTCAAGGCGCGCCTGCAGCTTTTCTTCCTTTTTTTCCAAATCTTTTCTTTCTGTATCGTTCATAGAATTGTTCATAGAAACGTCCATAGAGCCATTTACAGGATAATCCACAGGGTGTTAATATATACTGCCGCTGTTTACCACCGGCTGAGCCTCCCTGTCACCGCAGAGCACTACCAGAAGATTGGAGACCATAGCCGCCTTTCTCTCATCATCCAGGACGATAAGCTCATCCTCCTCAAGCTGATCAAGAGCCATACGAACCATGCCCACGGCGCCCTCGACGATCTTCTCCCTGGCCGCTATAGTAGCCGCCGCCTGCTGTCTCTTAAGCATTGCCGCCGCAATCTCCTCAGCGTAGGCCAGATGAGTTATTCTTACCTCCATTATTTCTATGCCTGCGTCCGTAACCTTGCTCTGAAGCTCCTCCTTCATTCTTTCGGCGATCTGAAGGCTGGAGCCCCTCAGGGTCATTTCATCGTCCTCGCTTTCAGTGGTGTCATAAGGAAAAAGTCTGGCTATGTTTCTTATGGTGGAGTCGCACTGTATGGAAATGTACTCGTTGTAGTTTTCCACATTGAAAACCGCCTTGGTAGGATTCACAATTCGCCATATTACCACGGAGCCGATTATCACAGGATTTCCGTCTACATCATTTACCTTCTGCTGAGCGTTATTGAGAGTCATGGTCTTAGTGGAAACCGTTCTTCCTCCCGACTGAGATTTTTTCTTTCCGGAGCCCGGGGATCCGCCTTTTTTGCCGGCCTCCTGAAAATCCGCGGAAAGCTCATCCATAAAGCCTGAGGCGGAAGGATTAAACCCGGTGGCAAAAGGATTGACAAAGAAAAAGCCATCCTTCTTAATAGTCCCGTAATACTTTCCGAAAAGAGTCAGCACCAGAGCCTCGTTGGGCTTCACTATTTTCAGTCCTGCCATCAGTATGGGAAACACCACGACGCATATTATCCCCACCGTCAGGAGAATTCCCATTACAGCGCCATCAAAGAGCAGAATGCTGAAAACGCACAGACAGATACCGGCCAGAAAGCCTAGCACGGTAAGGATCAGCATGCCCATTCCGGGAAAGGGCTTTAAAACCTTTTCCTGAATATCCTGATTGATAATTTTCTCTTCCATCGTTTTTCCCTCCTGTTATGATATCATTTTGATATCATAATTATATCGCATATAACCACCGTGTCAAGAACTTTTTTGACAGAATTTCTAAAAATATTTATACCTACCCGAAAACTGCACTGTATTTTCTCTAAATTAACAGTAAAAAATAATGCTTAAAGGTTATACAGAAAGGAGGTGAGAAAGATGAGAAAGGAAAAGAAAAAAGGGGAGAAGGATACTGGCCATAGCGCTGGCGGCAGTAATGCTGATACCCGCTTTCGGGGCGGGCGGAAGCGTTAGCTCGTTCGCTCAGGAGAGCCGGGTACAGAGCGAAGCGAGTCAGGCTGACGGAAGCTAGGACAGCGCGGCTCAGCAGAGCATTGACGGATGTAAGCTACAGCATATACATTCAGCCGGACTGGTTAAGCTCGAGCGACGCCAGCTTCAGCGTAGCCCAGTCGACCTACAACAATGGGGCATTCGGCCGGGAAACGGGCGCCTTCTCCGGATACATCGGCTCTGACGTGATCCTGGCAGGATATGACGCAGAGAAGAATGTGGAAGGGCAAGGAAGCTACATCATCGACACATACGGAAGCGTGCTCGGAGGAATGATAGAAGAGCCTTCGGGTACCGACCCGCCTCAGGAGATAGGGTATCTGTACTATCTGAAGAGCACCAGGGCGCAGATATATGTGCCGCAGGAGCTTAGAGATGCAGAGGGATTCAACTATGCGGAAGCCCTCATCGACTCCTGGAATGAAACCAACGCAGGCAGCAACTACACGTCCATATCGGGAAGAAACGACAGGTATGTGTATGTCAATGGAACATCAAACAGCGGAAGTGCGCTGAGTTTTCCGCAGACAGTCACCATAGACGGCGTGGAAAGAGAATTCCTGGGCTGGAAGGTGTTAGACACGTCTTCCGGTTCTCCAGCAGACGGTCTTACGACCGATGAGCTGATCCTTTACGACTACACGTCATCGAGGGGTAACAGTAACGTGGGAGCTGGGACCTATACTCCTAGCAGCATAGACCTCTATGAACTGGGCAGCGGAAGTGTGACGGGGGGAGAGGAAGTCTGGGACGCCATCTTCGGAAATGGGACTACGGAAGGCTCGGGCAACCTGATACTGGTGCCGTACTATGCGGCTCAGTACGGGGAGATAGGAAGCGTCACAAATGCAACGCGGACGGCTGCAGTCGACAGCTACCGTGGTGAACAACGGCTACGATGATGATTTGGGGCTCAACACCTTTGCCATCACCTTCAGAATACTGAACAGGACGCTGAGCTCGGGAGACAGTATCCAGCACAGATGGGAGGATACGGACGTCAACGGCACCAACTACACGGTCTACGCCTGGACTGACGCCAACGACGCGGATGCGATAACGGCTGTGGACAGCACCCCGCCGTCAGAAGCGGCGGCAAGCTAAGTCAACTACGTCAATGTGCTGCCTCAGAAGGTAACAAGCGATATGTCCTCAGGCGGAACCCATACTGAAACGGGAATTGAAAACATCACTCATAGCACCATGACTGAAATGGCAGCGATAGTGGGCAGCGATCTTGAAGTAAGCGCCCGGTTCGTAGTGGATAATTTATGGTATGACTCTTCGGGAGGCAACAGCTATGCGGAAAGCGATGTAACAGATGCGATAAGGCTTAAGCTGGCCCTTTACAGAAAGGACGCCGCGGCAGGCGACGATGCCTGGGAGCTTTGTGCCACTGAAGCAGGAGCCGCGGGAGACGGTATAGATAATTCCGGCCAGGGTCTGTCAATAAGGTGACGGGAACGCCGCAGATATCCGTTGAAAGCAACGGGACAGCCACAGTTACCTTTACCATAGCGGGCGGATATGTGTCTGATGAGGATTTTCAGTACTGTATCGCCATGTGGAACAACACAAACACTGAAGGACGCTCAGTGGCGGCAGCTGACTTTGATCCGGGAGACCCTGATCAGAGTGGCGGCAGCTATACCGACTACGCAAGAATACCTAGTCTTATGAGAACCGTAATACCGGGCTGGAATGATCCGGCCACGTATGTGCAGGTACCTTAGAGCATAATCCTCAGTGATACCAACGCCAGACTGGGTACGGAAATAACCGATGGCTACGCCGGAAACAGCGGGTATGTAAGATTTGCCGCTGCGGACGGTGAAGATCAGGATGCATCTCTGCCGAGAATAAGCGTCAGCACAGCGGAGCGGATGTATATCTCCAATGTCGATGTCACCAGCGAAAGCTTCGCGGTGGAGGTATACGATGAAAACGGAGAAAAAACATTTGCCGCTGATCAGCAGAGAGAGGGCCACGTTATACTGGGAATTTTAGACGACGAAGCCTCGCCGTCTGTAACAGAGCTCTTATTCTGGCTTAACGCGCGGGTTCCGGAAAATCTTGAGCTGTCCTCACAGTACAGCGGTACCATGACATATCACTTTGACATTCAGGATGAAAACGCAGGAACTACTTGATAAAAGCAGGAGGAAAAGATGAAAGGAATACGAAAACTCATTACATGGATGTCCCTCTGCCTGCTTATAGCTATAAGCGGTTTCTGGGGAGCGGCTGATAATGTACAGGCTGCTTCAGGCGATACGCAAGTGAGCTTTGTCATAGAAGCTGAGGATATCCCTGAGTCGGGCCAGACCGTTGACAGAGGCGAGGGAACCGGCCCAGGAGCCGCAAAGACAGGAGATGAGAGCAGGCTGGAGGGCTACGCCGTTATGCTCGGACTTTCAGCTCCGGCCATTCTCATACTGCTGCTTACGGCGGCAAGAAAAGAGAAGAAGGAAAACGACTTCTAAACAAAAATATTTATTATGGAAGGCCAGTGCCTATGAGCCGGGCACCGCCGTACCGAGATGGGAAATAAATACAGAGCTCGAGCCGGGGGAATACAGGGCCACTATGCAGATAAACACCTTCAGTCTTGAAAACTATCAGTCAGCCACTAACGGCGGTGAAATACCGGTAACCCTCAATGTGGAGTAGAGGGGGAATATAAATGAAGACCGCGTGTATTATCATATCAATTATTTCTCTCCTTCTGATTTTCGCCGGATGCGTTTCCCGCAGTGAGGAAATAAGGGAGGTTTCCGGAGATGTTATAGAGCTGGGACAGATTACGGTGACAGCTGAAGAGAAGGATTTCAGAGAACTGGTTGAGCCGGAAGAGCCGCGAGGCTACTATGAATTTTACGAAGAGCATGAAGGTTATCGCTACTACGTCATATCCGGAACAGTTGAAAACACAGGAAGTGCCGCTGTCCCCTCCTCCGCCTTTACAGTGACGGCCGAGACTGACGGAAGCCGAAGAGACGGGAAGCTTCTCTTTCTCAACAGGCTGAACAGCGAGTTTACAGAGGCCATAGAAGCGGGGGATACTCTCCCCTGCTTCCTGATGGTTCTTGTAAAGGATGACGAAGTCCCCGAAAGGCTGAGTGTTTTCTACAACAGTGACTATTCACAGGAGGATGGAAAATCCTTTGACTGTCAGGTGGATATTACCCTTTAGTCTCCGGTGCGGCCGCCTGAGAGGATGTTTATTTTTGCCGCGTTTTATGTTATACTTGCCGTATATTTACACATAATTGCATCCGTGTTTACAGGAGAATCCTACATCCTATGCTCAGAGAAGAAAGATTTTTAAAGATAACCGATTATTTAAAAAAGGTCAGAACAGCCAAATTCTCGGAAATCGCCCAATACCTGGGAGTATCTGAGGCAACCGCCAGAAAGGACATAGCGTTTCTGGACAGTAAGGGGGCCGTCAGACTTACAAGAGGCGGAGCCGTGTGGAATCAGGATGATATTACGAAGCAGGTTTCAAAGGTAAGAAACATAATCAACAGAGAAGAAAAGCGGCAGCTTGTAAGAAGCCTGGGAAGCTTTGTAATGGATGGACAGGCCGTAGCTCTCAACGGAGGCACAACCACAGTTGAAGCCGCCCGTTTTCTGGCTCATAATTACAGACGGCTTACGGTGCTCACCAACAACCTTACAGCCCTAAGTCTTTTAAAGGAAAAGCCGGGCTTTACTCTCATTGTTCCCGGGGGGAGATATTTTGAGCCGGAAAACACGGTTACAGGCAAGCAGGTGGAAAGGGACATCGCCCGATATAACATGGATTTCGCCATTGTAGCGGTTAACAGCATCTCTCTGGAAAAGGGAATTACCGATTTCAGAATGGAGGAATGCGGCATAATAAAGGCTATGATCTCAGCCTCAAGGCGAACGCTCGTAGTGGCTGACCACACTAAGTTTCAGAGGGTTGCCTGTATGAATGTGTGCCCCCTTGAGGATGTTTCAGCCTTCCTTACAGACGGAGGCCTTGACAGCGAAACAGCATTTTTGTACAGGCAGGCAGGGGCGGATATAGTAAAGCCCTCGCCTGAGGGGAAATGAGGTGACCAATGCTCCAGGAGGAACGTTTTTTTAACATAATAGAATACCTTAAGGCTAACGGTACGGCAAAGCTTTCTCAGCTGGCTGCTCTCAACGGAGTGTCTGTTGATACGGTACGCCGCGATCTGGAAACTCTCGACGGATACGGCCTCCTTGAGCGTGTCAGAGGCGGAGCCGTGAGAAAAGAAGAAAACATGGACAGGCAGATCTCAGGAATGAGGACCATGGTAAACGGCAAGGAAAAGGCCAGTCTGGCGGAAGGCGTAACACAGGTGGTTTCCGAAGGAGAAACAATAATCCTGGGAAGCGGCACCACTGCCGCTGAAATAGCCGGAGCCCTGGCTCGAAGCTATAAGCGTCTCACCGTAATCACCAACGATATGGGAGTGGTACAGGCTCTTTCCCCAAAGGAGCATTTTACCGTAATCGTAGCCGGCGGAATACTCGATCCTGAGGAAAACGCCACCTTCGGAGACCAGTGCGAGGAGGAAATACGCCAGTACAATGCCGATCTGTGTATTATTTCCGGCAGCAGCCTTTCTCCCGAAAAGGGAGTAACCGACTTCAGGCTTGATCAGGCCGAGGTGTTTAAGGCCATGCTGGCCTCCTCAGCCAGACGTGTAGTTGCCGCGGACCATGAAAAATTCCTTAAAAGCCCCGCGTGTATGAATGTATGTCCTGTGGAGGACATACATGTAATACTGACAGATAAAGGGCTTCCTCCAGAAACGGGGGAGCTTTATGAAGCCAGAGGCATCAGGGTTATAGCCTCCTGAGACGGCGGCTGAGTCGCTTTTGAAGCAGCTATCCTGCGGAATGAATATTCCACAGGATTTTTTATTTAACAGCAAAAGTTCGCAATAAAATTGCATAAAATTATATTTTTACAGCAAAAACTATTTACAATATAGCAAAAGTGTGATTTAATATGGTAAAAGATACATTTCAAATGGTTTTAAGGAAATGAAAGGAGAAGGCCATGAAATACACACCTTTTTGCTCAGTGGATATTGCCTTCGGCAGCATGAGAACTCTGAAGGATCTCATCGAGGACAAAAAAGAAAAGAAAAAAACCGCTGTTATATGCGATCGTATGACTGCTGATATCTGGGAGATAACTCCTCTCATAGAAAAGGGCGTTGAAGAAGGCCGTCTGGCCTGGCTGGACAAATGCCCCTCCAATCCCACTCAGAGAGAGGTGGCGGCCGCCCTCGGCGCTGTAGGCGATCTTGAGCCTGAAAGCATTATCGCTATAGGAGGGGGAAGCTCCATAGATATAGGAAAGGCCGTAAGCGCCTTCTATTACATGTTCCCCGGACACAGAGCCACGGAAGAAATGATTACGGATGTTCTTAAGTCCGGCAGCTATAAGGAGCCTCACCGGTTTATCGACATTACAGCCGTACCTTCCACCGCCGGTACAGGCTCCGAGGTTACTCAGTTCGCCACCATATGGGATGTGGGAAACAAGGCGAAATACTCCATAGATACTCCTTTTAATTATGCCAAGAAGGCGTATATGATACCGGAGCTGACCCTTTCTCTTCCGGAAAGGCTTACTCTCTCCACAGGTCTTGACGCTCTTTCCCATGCCATGGAGGCCTTCTGGGCAAAGCCTTCCACCTACCTGGTAAAGGACGTGGCCCTGAGAGCCATAGACATGATAATGACATATCTTCCGAAGCTTCTCAACAATCCGGGCAGTCTGGAGCTGAGGACAGCCATGACCAGAGCCGCCCTCCTTTCCGGGATGGCCTTTGCGCGAACAAGAACCACGGCCTGTCACTCCATCGGCTATCCTATAACCATGATGTACGGAGTGGAGCACGGATTCGCCTGCGCGCTCACTCTGGACGCCGTGTCAAAGATAAACAGGGAAAAAACGGAGCTTTCCGATATGCTCTTTGAAACCCTTGAAAAGCACGGCGGTCTGCGAAAATGGCTGGACGATGTGTGCAGAGGCATCGTCACTCTGAGGCTCAAGGACTTCGGCATACCTGAGGCCGGTATCGACGAAATAGTGTCCGGCACCTTTACAAAGGGCAGAATGGATAACAATCCTGTAGACATTACTCCTGAGCAGGTAAAGGAAATACTCCTGTCCATATACGAGTATTCGCCCGAAACAGGCAAAGAGGCTGCTTAAGGGAAAAGCCCGCGCCAAAAGGCGAACTGCCATCTTAAGGGTAAAACCCGGCCGGGAGACGAAACGCCCTCCGGGGAGCTGACCGCCGGAGCAGGCGGGAAGACAGCCGGAAGAATATACGGCGGGCCGTTGCTGTCCGAAGAGGAAAGAGAGGTGAAGGACACGCCTCTCTTTTTGCTTTTCACAAAAAAACAGAAAAATCGGCCATTTTTGTTTTAAAAAACTATATTTTTTACTTTTCTTTGTGATTTTGCACAATTTTAACAAAAAATATATTGATTTTCTTCCGAAACCATATATAATAGGTGTTGCAGGGAAAATCCGGCGGTTTATCCGCCCTTAAGCATGGATTTCCACTGAGACAAAACAAGCGCCGCGGCACAAAATCCGGCGCAATCTTAAGGAGGAAAAAATGAAAGTAACAGGATCACAACTGGTTGCTGAGATCTTACTGGAGCACGGCGTTGACACGGTGTTCGGCTATCCGGGCGGCACGGCTCTCAATCTCTATGATACTCTTTACGAGTACAGGGACAAGATCAAGCACGTACTTACGGCCCACGAACAGGGCGCCGCCCATGCTGCCGACGGTTATTGCAGAGCAACGGGGAAAACAGGCGTCGTCTTCGCTACCAGCGGTCCCGGGGCTACAAACCTTGTTACCGGCATAGCCACGGCATTTATGGACAGCATACCAATGGTTGCCATAACAGCCAATGTTCCCGACAATCTCATTGGAAGAGACGCTTTCCAGGAGATATGTATCACGGGAGTGGCCATGCCTATAACCAAGCATACTTTCTTTGTAAACAGAATAGAAGATCTGGCGGACGCTTTGAGAAACGCCTTCAGAATAGCCAACAGCGGCAGAAAGGGCCCTGTTCTTGTGGATATTACCAAGGACGTTACGGCCGCGGAAACCGACTACAAGGCCGCCAGGCCGCTGCCTTTAAACCCTGTGCCCGAGTTTTCCGACGAGGAGGTTCAGGAGGTGGCTTCCATGATAAACGCCGCGGAAAGACCAGTGGTCTATTTCGGAGGCGGCGTTCCCGCCGCCAATGCCGGAAGGGAGCTTTTAGAGCTTCTTGAAAAGGCGGACATGCCTGCCACCTATACCCTCATGGCCGCTGGAATTCTTGGCTATGACAACGACAGAAATCTCGGCATGGTGGGAATGCACGGAAGCATAGCCGCCAACAAGGCTGTTGACAGAGCCGACCTGGTTATCGCCATAGGAGCCAGATTCAGCGACAGAGTCGCCCTGAATCCCGAAAGATTCGCCAAGAAGGCTCAGAAGGTCCAGATAGACATAGACTGCAGCGAAATAAACAAAAACGTTCTCGTGGATTTCGGCGTTACTGCCGACGCCAAGGAATTCCTTACAAAGCTTCTTCCTTTAATAAAGAAAAAGGATCATAAGGAATGGGTTTCCCAGGCCACGGAATGGAAAAAGAAGACGGGAGACGTGAAGTGCCAGGATGCCGACCTTCATCCAAGCGAGATAATTCACGCTGTATGCGATCTCACCGACAAGGAGACCATTTACGTTACGGACGTAGGACAGCATCAGATGTGGGTGGCTCAGTATCTGAAGCACGACAAGACAAAGGACTTTATTACAAGCGGAGGCCTGGGCACCATGGGCTTCGGCTACGGAGCGGCCATAGGAGCGCAGACAGGCTGTCCCGAAAAGAGAGTAATACACTTTACGGGAGACGGCTCCTTTCATATGAACCTTAACGAGGCGTGCACCGCCGTAAGCCAGGAGCTTCCCATAATAACCATAATCATGAACAACAGAGTTCTGGGAATGGTATATCAGTGGCAGACTTCATTTTACGGCAAACGCTACGCTGCCACCACTCCTGAGAGGAAAACCAATTTTCCCAAGCTGGCCGAGGCCTTTGGAGCAAAGGGATTTTCCGCGGAAAATCCGAAGGAATTCGAAGAGGCCTTTAAGGCGGCCCTTAAGGAAAAGGGCCCTGTGTGGATAGACTGCGCCATAGCCAGAGACGAGAGGGTTCTTCCAATGATACCGGGCGGCGGCACCATTGAAGATATGATAATAGGTTAGGAGGGAAAGCCATGGATAAACAGATAAAAAAAGAGGTTATCAGTATCCTCGTGGATAACCAGGCAAATGTACTGACGAGAGTCAGCAGCCTCTTCGGAAGGCGGGGCTTTAATATAGACTCCCTTACAGTTTCCGCTACCAACGACCCGAAGCTTTCCAGAATAACCGTTGTGTTCACAGGCACCGAGCAGGGGCTTCATCAGATAATAACCCAGACCTCAAAGCTTGAGGTTGTAAAGAAGATATTCACCCTTAACGCGGGAAACAGCATATACAGAGAGCTGCTTCTCCTCAAGGTGAAAACGGATAAATCGGAAAGATCGGCAATTAAGGAAATAGTGGAGATCTACAGAGGAAAGATAGTGGATCTTTCAAAGAACAGCATGATAATCGAGCTTACGGGAGCCTCGGAAAAGCTGGACGGCTTTATGGATATGATGAGCTGCTACGACATTGTGGAGGTGTGCCGTACGGGAATAACAGGCATAGGCAGAGATATTCCTGAAGATCTGTAGAAATTTTAAACAGCGATTAAGTGAAGTAAAGGAAATATCGAAAGAGATATTTCCTATATAATAAAAATCAAATTTCCCAAAGGGAAAGGACAAGGAGAGAAAAATGATAAAAAAATACTATGACCAGGACTGTAATTTAGGTATGCTTGACGGCAAAACAGTTGCCATCATCGGCTTCGGAAGCCAGGGCCACGCCCACGCCATGAACCTTAACGACAGCGGCGTAAACGTAGTTGTAGGCCTCAGACCGGGCTCTGCTCACACCAAAAAGGCTGAGGACGCCGGACTTAAGGTAATGGGCATCGAAGAAGCCGCGGAAACCGGAGATATTGTAATGATACTTACTCCTGACGAGCTTCAGGCCTCCATATACAAAAACCAGATTGAAAAGCATATGAAGGAAGGCAACGTTCTGGCCTTTGCCCACGGCTTTAACATTCACTTTAACCAGATAACTCCCGCCGACTACCTGGACGTTATCATGATCGCTCCTAAGGGACCGGGACATACGGTAAGAAGAACCTACACGGAAGGTCAGGGAGTTCCGAGCCTTATCGCCGTTTATCAGGACGCTTCAGGCAAGGCCAAGGATTACGCTCTGGCCTACGCCAGCGGTATAGGAGCCGGACGCGCGGGAATCCTGGAGACTACCTTTAAGGAAGAAACAGAAACAGACCTCTTCGGTGAGCAGGCAGTTCTCTGCGGCGGCGTTACCGAGCTGATGAAGGCGGGCTTTGATACTCTCGTTGAAGCCGGCTATGAGCCTGAAATGGCGTACTTTGAGTGTATTCATGAGATGAAGCTCATCGTTGACCTGATCAATGAGGGAGGCTTTGACAAGATGAGATACTCCATATCCAACACTGCCGAATACGGCGACTACAGAACAGGCAGAAGGATTATAACAGAAGATACAAGAAAGGAAATGAAGAAGGTTCTTTCCGAAATACAGGACGGTACATTTGCCAGCGAATTCATTCAGGAATTTAACGCGGGAGGAAAGGCCAGATTCCTGGCTACGAGAAAGAAGGAAGCTTCTCACCTCCTCTGCAAGGTAGGCGAAGAGCTGAGAAAGATGATGAGCTGGCTCAAGAAGTAATGAAGGGAAACTGAAATGAGAAGCGATAAAGTAACTAAAGGCGTGGAAAGAGCTCCCATGAGGAGCCTCTTCTACGCCATGGGCTATACTAAGGAGGAGCTGGAGCGGCCTCTTATAGGAGTGGTTTCCGCTAAAAGCGAAATCGTTCCCGGCCATATACACCTTGATAAGGTGGCTGAGGCTGTAAAGGCAGGAGTCCGTATGGCGGGAGGAACGCCTGTAGAGGTTCCCGCCATAGGAGTCTGCGACGGTATAGCCATGGGACATATAGGGATGAAGTACAGCCTTGCCAGCCGGGAGCTCATCGCCGACAGCGTGGAAACCATGGCCATGGCTCACGCCTTTGACGGTCTGGTGCTTGTTCCCAACTGCGATAAGATCGTTCCCGGCATGATAATGGCTGCCGTGAGAATAAATCTTCCTACAGTGGTCTGCTCAGGCGGTCCTATGATGTCGGGCCTCGTAAACGGAGAGGAAACCAGCCTTTCCAAGATGTTTGAGGCTGTAGGCGCCAGAAAGGCTGACATTATAAACGACGAGGAGCTTCAGGAGTTTGAAGAGAACGTATGCCCCGGCTGCGGCTCATGCTCAGGCATGTATACGGCCAACAGCATGAACTGTCTTTCCGAGGCTGTAGGCATAGCGCTGCCGGGAAACGGCACCATACCCGCTGTTGACAGCGGCAGAATAAGACTTGCCAAGCACGCGGGAATGGCTGTCATGAACCTGGTGGAAAAGGATATTAAGGCCAGAGATATTATAAACGAGAAATCTCTGAAAAACGCCCTGGCCTGCGACATGGCTCTGGGCTGCTCCTCAAACAGCGTACTCCACCTTCTCGCCATTGCCAATGAAGCCGGAGTGGAGCTGAACCTTGACATATTCAACCGGTTCAGCGCCAAGGTGCCTAATCTCTGTCATCTGGCTCCCGCCGGAGGCACTCACATGCACGATCTCAACAGGGCCGGAGGCCTGCCCGCTGTATTCAGTGAGCTTACCAAGAAGGGCCTCATAGACGAATCCCTTATAACGGCTACGGGAAAAACCGTGGGAGAAAATATAAAGGGTGCCTTTGTAAAGGATTACGACATAATAAGACCTGTGGACAATCCATACAGCGAAACAGGCGGCATAGCCATAATGTGGGGAAATATCGCCCGTGACGGCTGTGTGGTAAAGAGAAGCGCCGTAGCCCCTGAAATGCTTTCCCACAGCGGACCTGCCAGGGTCTTTGACTGTGAGGAGGACGCCATCGCGGCCATATACGACGGAAAGATCAAGGACGGAGATGTGGTGGTAATCAGATACGAAGGACCTAAGGGCGGCCCGGGAATGAGAGAGATGCTCAACCCTACCAGCGCACTGGCGGGCATGAAGCTGGACAAGACTGTAGCCCTTATAACCGACGGAAGATTCAGCGGCGCCAGCCGGGGAGCCTCCATCGGCCACGTATGTCCTGAGGCGGCGGCAGGCGGAAATATCGGCCTCCTCCGCGAAGGAGACATAATAGAAATCGACATCCCTAATTCCTCTATTAACGCCAGGGTCAGCGACGAGGAATTCGCCGAAAGGAAAAAATCCCACACGGCGCCTCCTCCTAACGTGACCTCCGGCTGGCTGGCCAGATACATGCGAAACGTATCCTCAGCCGCCAAGGGCGCCATAATGGAATAGGGAAGAAAGACTCTTCAGATCCCGTAACAAGGGATAACCTGAACAGATAAGCTAAGGAACTGTTTCGGCAGTTCCTTTTTATTTGGATATCCGGGATTCTGACGGCGGCCGCGGCGATTCTCCTGCTTTGACAGCCCGTCAGCCGGCTATTACCGTTTTCATAATATGCGCTTTGCCCTGTCATTGCCGATTTCTCCCCGAAATCATTTATGTAAACGGTAATATCCACCTGGCAGTCGAAGGAGGTTCCCTCCTCCTGTGAATAGTCCTTGTTGTAGAAAACGCTCAGCCTTTCGGGGGTATCTCCGTCCTTTACCGGCATGAAAATAAGACAGGGCTGAGTCTGCCCCGATTCCAGGCTGTTTACAAAATCGCTTTCATATTCATCCAGAAAAAGAAGCCTTCCTTCTTCCCTGCTGTTATGGGTTTTTCCTTCCACGATGAAGGCTGAGGAGGATATATCGAAATCCGCGGTGTTTTCAGCTGTTCCGGCTATAACATAGTAGCGATACCCCTCCTGTGGCTGGTATATATTGCAGTATCCCATGGGCTCTTCGGGAGCTACCTGATCGCGAAACTCTTTTGTTTCTGCAGTAAATATAACCTGACCCATTTCCACAGTACTTCCTGAAGCCTCCAACACCTTCTCGCCTTCGGGCCCGCAGCCGCCGCTGCCGCCGCAAGGCCAAGCAGCAGCGGCCTTTCGCCTTTTATATATATTACCCCTTTGTTTTTCTCTTCTTTTCTCTTCCATTCTGTCCTTTCCCGTCCTTCCTCCCTCCATGTCCTTATCTCTTCCAGGCTGCATTTGAGCCACTTTTCCTTCATGTCCTCATACATATCTCTGTAGTACTTTCTTATGGCGCATTTCTTTTCCGCCTTCATACTGCAGATCCCCTCTTCCTCCAGGCACCGGCTGATTCTTCCCTCCGGCTCCATTATATCTATTACTTCAAGAAAGGTTATGTCCTCAAGCCTTCTGCACAGGTAGTAGCCTCCCTTCTTTCCCGCTACCGATTCTATGAGTCCCGCTTTTTTCAGCCTGGAGTTTATCTTTATGAGATATTTGGGCGGTATCCCCGCTCTTTGGGCTATCTGCCCTCCCGGCATTATTTCACCTTCCTCTCCCAGACATATGAGCAGTCTTACCGCGTATCCTGTGGTTATGTTAAACTGCATTCCTTTCCTCTTTTCTTCTTTTCCTTTTTCTTCTCTTGATTCTATACTTAACCTGTAAGGTTGACTTTTCTTCTTTAACAACACAATGTGTATTGTGTTGTTTACTGAAGGTAAAATCTGACGGATTTTCATTGACAAATGGAAAGCCATGCTATATATTAGTACCATACAAAAAAATACAGCTGCGATGAACGGAAATAAATTCGGCAGAAGTATCTCAGAGAGCGGTCGTCTGGTGTGAGACCGTATACGGAGCCGGGTGTCTCAGCCGGGAGCAGAAACATTTGAGTGGGCGTGTGATCTTTCGGATCCCGAAAGGGCCGAAACGGTGAAAAGCCGAAACAGCACGCCAATAAGAGTGGTACCGCGGAAGCTTACGCCTTCGTCTCTTAGTTTGAGATGGAGGCTTTTTTTACGCATAATGGGCCAAAAGAAAGAAAGGAAGAAGAGATTATGAAAAACGTGGAAAAGTACAAAATAGGGTATTTCCCTCCAGAGACGCCTCACAACAAGTGGGTGGAGAAGGATCATATCGAAAAAGCTCCCATATGGTGCAGCGTTGATCTGAGGGACGGCAATCAGGCGCTCATAGTTCCCATGAGCCTTGAGGAAAAGGTGGAATTCTTTAAATACCTGGTTAAGCTGGGCTTTAAGGAAATAGAGGTAGGCTTCCCGGCGGCCTCGGAGACGGAGTACAGATTTCTCAGAAAGCTGGTAGATGAAAATCTGATTCCCGACGACGTTACCATACAGGTGCTCACTCAGTCGAGAAAGCATATAATAAAGAAGACCTTTGATTCTCTGGCAGGAGTAAAGAAGGCTGTTATACATCTCTATAACTCAACGTCTCTGGCACAGAGGGAGCAGGTTTTCAAGAAGGAGAGGCCGGAAATAATAAAGATCGCCACAGACGGGGCCTCCATGCTTAAGGAATACGCGGAAAAATACCCTGGAACGGATTTTTCATTTGAATATTCTCCTGAGAGCTTTACCGGAACAGAGCTTGATTTTGCCGTTGAAATATGTAATGCTGTAATAGACATATGGGAGCCTACGCCTGAGCACAGGGCCATAATCAATCTTCCGGCCACGGTGGAAATGTCCATGCCTCATGTTTACGCCTCCCAGGTGGAATACATGTGTGAAAACCTCCACAGAAGAGACAGCGTCATTGTTTCACTCCATCCTCACAACGACAGGGGAACGGCTGTAGCCGACGCTGAGCTGGGACTTCTGGCCGGAGGCGACAGAATCGAGGGAACGCTCTTCGGCAACGGTGAGAGAACGGGAAACGTGGACATTGTGACTCTGGCCATGAACCTTTTCGCCCACGGAGTCGATCCGGGGCTTGATTTCTCCAACATGCCTGAGGTGGTGGAAACCTACGAAAAATACACGGACATGAAGGTGCATCCGAGACAGCCTTACGGCGGCCGCCTGGTGTTCGCCGCCTTCTCCGGATCTCATCAGGACGCTATTTCAAAGGGAATGAAGTGGCATAAGGACAAAAACCTCAAGACATGGTCGGTTCCTTATCTGCTCATAGATCCCAAGGATGTGGGACGGGAGTATGAGGCTGACGTCATAAGGATAAACAGTCAGTCGGGAAAGGGCGGAGTGGCCTACATACTGGAGCAGAATTTCGGCTATGTGATACCTCCTCAGATGAGGGAGGAAATAGGATACATGGTAAAGGATATTTCCGACAGGGAGCATAAGGAGCTTTCCCCTGTAGAGGTGTATCAGGCCTTCGCGAGAGAATACGTTAACGTATTTGATCCTATAGATATTACGGACGCTGTTTTCAGAAAGGCCTCCGACTACAAGTCAAACGACGGTATGATAGCCAGAATAGAGGTGCGTATAGCGGGAGACGAATTCCAGTTTGAGGCTGTGGGCAATGGAAGACTGGACGCCATAAGCAACGCGCTTAAAATGTCTCCGTACACCTTTGACTACAAGTTTGTCACCTATTCGGAGCACGCCCTGTCCGCTGAATCCACCTCAAAGGCGGCGGCCTACGTATGTATAGAGGACAGCGACGGCGATACATTCTGGGGAGTGGGAACCCATGAGGATATAATTCTCGCTTCCGTAAACGCTCTGGTGAGCGCTCTCAACAGACAGAACAGAAAGGATCATTTTGTGGAATAAATCAATAAGGAGGAAATTATTATGGGAATGACTATGACCCAGAAGATACTGGCGGCCCACGCCGGCCTTGAGAGTGTAGAGGCCGGACAGCTTATAATGGCCAGGCTGGACATGGTGCTGGGAAACGATATAACCACGCCTGTGGCTGTAAACGAGTTTGAAAAGGCGGGCTTTGACTCTGTATTTGACAGAGAAAAAATATCTCTTGTAATGGATCACTTTACGCCAAATAAGGACATAAAGGCGGCGGAGCAGTGTCTCAGGTGCAGGACCTTTGCCAGAAAATTTGACGTGGAAAACTTTTTCGACGTGGGACGAATGGGAGTGGAGCACGCTCTTCTTCCGGAGCAGGGGCTCGTCAAGGCGGGAGACTGTATCATAGGAGCCGATTCTCACACATGTACCTACGGCGCGCTGGGGGCGTTTTCCACAGGAGTGGGGAGCACCGACATGGCGGCGGGCATGGCTACAGGTCAGGCATGGTTTAAGGTGCCTGAGGCCATAAGGATAAACCTTACGGGAGCCCTTAAGGAAAACGTTACGGGAAAGGACGTAATCCTTCATATTATAGGTATGATCGGAGTGGACGGAGCTCTTTACAGATCTCTGGAATTTATGGGAGAGGGTCTTAAAAGCCTTTCCATGGACGACCGTCTGTGCATAGCCAACATGGCCATAGAGGCGGGAGCAAAGAACGGCATCTTCATGGTTGATGAAATAACGGAAAGCTATATGAAGGGAAGAGTAAAGGGAGAGTGGAAGGTATACGCGCCTGATGAGGACGCGGAATACGCGGAAAGCTATACCATAGAGCTTTCGAACCTGAAGCCTACGGTATCCTTCCCGCATCTTCCTGAAAACACCAGAACCATAGATCAGGTGGGAGACGTGCCTGTTCATCAGGTTGTTATAGGCTCGTGCACCAACGGAAGACTTGAGGATATGGCCCTCGCCGCGAAGATTCTCAAGGGAAGAAGAGTTCATCCTGACGTGAGAGCCATAATAATCCCCGCTACCCAGCAGATATACAAGGATTCCATAAGGGAAGGCTATATAGACACCTTTATAGACGCGGGCTGCGTGGTTTCCACACCTACCTGCGGCCCATGTCTGGGAGGACATATGGGAATACTCGCCGAAGGTGAGAGGTGCGTAGCTACCACCAACAGAAACTTTGTGGGGAGAATGGGACACGTTAAGTCCGAGGTTTACCTGGCAAGTCCGGCAGTTGCTGCGGCCTCAGCGGTTACAGGCAGGATAAGCGGTCCGGACGAGCTTTAAAGAGAAGGAGGAAATATGAAAGCGCAAGGAACAGTACACAAGTACGGAGATAATGTGGATACAGATGTAATAATCCCTGCCAGATATCTCAACACTTCCGATCATCAGGAGCTTGCCAGCCACTGTATGGTCGACATAGACGCTGATTTTGTAAATAAGGTAAAAAAGGGAGATATAATGGTAGGAGGCGAGAATTTCGGATGCGGCTCCTCAAGAGAGCACGCTCCCATCGCCATAAAGGCTTCGGGAATAGACTGTGTAATAGCTAAGACCTTTGCCAGGATATTCTACAGAAATTCCATAAACATAGGTCTTCCTATTCTGGAATGTCCGGAAGCCAGCGAAAAAATACAGGCAGGCGACAAGGTATCCGTTGATTTCGATACGGGAGTCATAACCAACGAGACGAGAGGAGAGACCTATAAGGCTCTTCCGTTCCCTGATTTTATCAAGGAGATAATGGCAAAGGGCGGACTTCTCGCCAAAATATCCTCTGAGGGAAAGGAGAAGGCGGACCATGAATTATAAGCTGGCGGTAATACCGGGAGACGGCATAGGACCCGAGGTGGTGGGAGAGACCCTGAAGGTTCTGGATAAGGTGGGAGAAAGGTTCGGGCATAAATTTGAATACACCAAAGCCCTGGCCGGAGGCTGCGCCATAGACGCCACAGGCGCCTGTCTTCCTCAGGAGACTGTCGATATATGCAAAAAAAGCGACGCCGTTCTTCTGGGAGCTGTAGGCGGCTGGAAATGGGACAGCCTGCCGGGAAATGAAAGACCGGAAATGGCTCTTCTGGGTCTGAGAAAGGAGCTGGGGCTTTTCGCCAATCTTCGCCCGGCGCTTCTCTTTGACGTTCTCGCCGACGCCTGTCCTCTGAAGCCTGAGATCGTGGAGGGGGGCCTTGATATAGTCGTGGTAAGAGAGCTTACGGGAGGCATCTACTTCGGTGAAAGAGGCTTCAAGGATACGGATATGGGTCCGGCGGCCTACGATGTGGAGCAGTACTCGGAAGGAGAGGTCAGAAGAATCGCCAGAGTGGCCTTTGACATGGCGGTTAAGAGAGGCGGAAAGGTAACGAGCGTGGACAAGGCCAATGTCCTTGAAAGCTCCCGTCTCTGGAGGAGGGTGGTGGCCCAGGTGGGCGAGGACTATCTTCAGGTGGAGCTTAACAACCTTTATATAGACAACGCGGCCATGCAGCTGGTGAAAAATCCCAAGCAGTTTGATGTAATAGTTACGGGAAATATTTTCGGAGATATTCTCTCCGACGAGGCCAGTATGATAACGGGATCCATAGGACTTCTGCCTTCGGCCAGCCTGGCTGAAGGGAACTTCGGAATGTATGAGCCTGTACACGGCTCGGCTCCCGACATTGCCGGAAAGGACATGGCTAACCCTATGGCCACCATACTTTCCGCGGCCATGATGCTCAGATACACCTTCGGCCTGGGAGAAGAGGCGGATGCTGTGGAAAACGCCGTAAAGAAGGTGCTGGCCGAGGGGTACAGAACTCCTGATATAGCAAAGCCGGGAGAGGAAACCATAGGAACGGAAAGAACCGGAGAGCTTATAGCCGGGGCCATATAGGAGAAATCTGCCGCCGCGGACCGGGACACCTGCCCGACGCGGGTTTTTGAAAGGAAAGGAGAAGATAAAATGAGCGACCTTCTTCAGAAAATAGAAACCAGGAGAAGCATAAGAAAATACAAACCGGATATGGTGCCAAAGGAAATCATAGACAAAATAATAAGAGCCGGCACCTACGCTGCCAGCGGAAGAGGCATGCAGTGCCCCATAATAATCGCCGTCACCAACAAAGAGGTGAGAGACAGGCTTTCCAGGCTTAACGCGCAGATTATGGGAACCGACGGAGATCCTTTTTACGGCGCGCCTGTAGTCCTGGCGGTTCTCGCCGACAGGTCAAGAGGCACGTATATATACGACGGCAGCCTGGTTATAGGAAACATGATGCTGGCTGCTCACGAGCTGGGAATAGGAAGCTGCTGGATACACAGGGCAAAGGAGGAGTTTCAGCTGCCGGAAGGAAAGGAAATTCTCGAATCCCTGGGGATTGAGGGAGATTACGAGGGTATAGGACACTGTATTCTGGGATATGCGGACGGAGACTATCCGCCGCCTCCCGCCAGAAAAAAGGGTCGTGTATTTTACATAGACTGATACGCTTCGATAATTTGCCATAACAGATGTAACATAAAGGATGCAAAGGGAGAAAACCTGTACGGATATAATACGTCATATGCCGGCACAGGCTGCTTCTCCCTTTTTTTGTTATAAAGCCGCGCCTGAGATTTGCCGCGAAGGGATACTTGACAAAATAAGTACACTATGATATATTTAATTTAACCAAGGCAAATTCAGCAGAGGAGGTGAGAAGGATTCTTATAATAAAAGA
This sequence comes from Candidatus Allocopromorpha excrementigallinarum, assembly GCA_018714925.1. Lineage (GTDB taxonomy): Bacteria > Bacillota > Clostridia > Peptostreptococcales > Anaerovoracaceae > Lentihominibacter > Lentihominibacter excrementigallinarum. The sequence goes on along the minus strand of DVMP01000156.1, from coordinate 8,444 downwards.
AGTGGAATATGCTGTAGGCATATTGTACGAACTTTATCAGGAAAGCCCTCTGCCTGCCGCGGAAATAGCCAAAAGGCAGAATATTCCTTCTCCGTTTATCTACAGAATACTGAAAAAGCTTGAAGGAAAGGGGATATTAAAAATAAAAAGGGGAGCAAACGGAGGCTATTCGCTGGCAGCGGACTGCAGCAAACTTACACTGTACGACGTTATCAGCGCCTTTGAAAACACATTTCTCGTAATAGAGTGCATGAAGCCGGGATACCGGTGCAGTCATAACGATGAGGGATGCTGCTGGCACAAAGCATTTGCCGGAATGCAGTCCATGCTTAAAAAGGAATTCAAACGCAACAACATAGCCTCGCTCTTTGAAGAATAGAGGGAAATAAAGGGCAGCCTGAATGCTGACGCCGCATATGGCGGTAATCTGAAATCAACATTGAATACAGCTTATGGGCGTTGCGGAGGCGAAAGGACAGCGAAGAAGACAGAAATGCTTTTTACGCTGTCTTTTTCTGTGGCGAAAATAAAACGGCACATTCACGCTCCTGATAATTCCCCGCGCAGTGCGCAGTACGGCTTCCGCTGCGGGGCAAAGCGGCTGAAAAGCTGTTAGTCAAAGGGCGGAAAATAACGCGCGGAATTCCTTCAGGGAGCTTTTTAAACATATGAGACAGTAGGTTACACTTGCTTCCGGGTCAGAGACAGGCACTTCAACCCGAAGGTCTTCTGTTTCAAAATACTTTTTTGCCAGATCCGTGGTAAAAGACGGCAAAGAGGAAGAACGCACCAGTTCACTGAAGCTGAAACGGTCGCTTTGCGTTAAGAAGCGTGAGTTGGGCATTTTCTCGGTGCGGACAAAATCCCAAAAGCCTATATCGTTCATTAAAATCATATTTTCCCCGTCCATTTCCGCAAAGGAAAGGCTTTTTCGCCGGGCAAAGCGATGGCCCTTCGGTAAGGCAAACATCAGAGATTCTCTGCCGCATACTTTTGCATGGTACTGTTCGCCTTCCGGCATGTGTGAAAGAGCAATTAACTGATAGGTTCCCTTTTCAAGGCCGGATAAAAGCACCTTTTCTTCCGCGGTTTCTGTCTGAAGCATTTTGCTGGGATACAGGCTTCCGAGCAGCGGTGAAATTAACCAGCCGGGCGCCGGTGAACAGACTCCAAAAGAAATCGTCCGATTTTTTCGGTCGTAGTTCTGTGCCTTTTCAACAAGAGCATCTGCATCCGCGAGCAATTCCCTGACAAGGGTTAATACATATTTCCCGTTTTCATTTAATTCGAGTCTGTTTTTTCTGCGGATAAACAGAGAAATCCCCAGCTCATCCTCAAGCTTTTTCATGTTTCTGCTCAGCGCGGGCTGGGAAAGATGCAAAGCCTCCGCAGCCTCCAGAAGTGTTCCGGCGCTTGCAAATGCCGCAAATTGGCGTAATTGGTAAAGCTCAACCATATAATTCATCTCCCGGTATAAATAAAACTGATAGCAGTATTCTCTATTGGCAGTGTACTTTTCGCCTAAAGCTTTTATAATCAAGTTAGAACAGCAAGAAACATAGCCTTATACTATTAAAACTGATTATAGCAGATTGATGCCGAATTTTCAATTAACGGTTAGAGGCTCAGGATGAAAGGGAGCGGGAGATAAAATGATATTCTATTTTACCGCAACGGGAAACAGTCTGTATGCAGCAAAGCAGATGGATGATAACAGAATAAGCATTGCACAGGCAGTCCATGACCGAAAAAAGATATATACCGCAGACAGAATCGGTATCGTGTGTCCCATATTCGGCCATGAAATGCCGCATCCGGTCAGACATTGACCAGAAGAAAGTCTATTTTTCCCCGGTCACAGAAAATAACCGGAATGTGCACAGGGCGTTTCTGGACTGTATCGCCCGGATGGGTCCCCTGGCCGGCCATGACCTTTATGAGATTACGGAGGAATGTATCGGCTGCGGGATATGCGCGAGGGTCTGTCCGAAAAAATGTTTTCATTTGGATGGACAAAGGAGTATCCGGAACAGTGATGGCTGTATCAGCTGTATGGCCTGTATCCATTCCTGTCCGATGATGGCGATTCGTTTGAAAATCCCGGAGAAAAACCCCAACGCCAGATACCGAAACGAGAATATCAGCCTTTGTGAGATTGTGGAAGCAAATAATCAGTGGGAAAACGATGCCGTAAGTAAAAGCCGGTAAAGCTCATGGCCGCCGAGGCCGGCAGCCATGATTTGCAATAGAAATCAACGAAACGATAATTAAAAAAGAGGAGGTAAGCTTATGGAATTCATAACATTGAACACAGGTGCAAGGATGCCGCTGGAGGGATTTGGCGTATTTCAGATTCCCGACCCCGCTCAATGTGAGCAGGTGGTCTATGACGCCGTTAAGACCGGCTATCGTCTGCTGGATACAGCGGCTGCCTACATGAATGAAGAAGCTCTGGGCAAGGGTGTTGCCCGCGCCATCGCGGACGGCCTGACAACAAGAGAAGAGCTGTTTATCACCACCAAGGTATGGGTACAGGATCAGAAAACAGAGGAGACGGCTTATGAGGCGGTGAAGGCTTCCCTGAAAAAGCTTAATATGGACTATGTGGATCTTGTGCTGCTTCATCAGCCTATGGGAGATTACTTTGCGGCGTACCGCGGGATTGAGAAGGCATACAGGGATGGATTGACGAAGGCCATTGGAGTGGCCAACTTCTATCCGGCAATTCTGGCCAACCTCTGCGAAAATGTGGAAATCATCCCGGCTGTCAACCAGGTGGAGCTGCATCCTTTCTTTGTCCAGGAAAAAGCTGTTGAAAACATGAGAGCTTACGGTGTGGTGCCTCAGGCCTGGGGACCGCTGGCCGAAGGGAAGCACGGTATTTTCACCGATCCGGAGCTGACTGAGATCGGTAAAAAGTACGGAAAGAGCGCGGCTCAGGTGGCGCTCCGCTGGAATGCCCAGCGCGGCGTTTCTATCATTCCAAAATCGGTCCATGTGGAGCGAATGGAGCAGAATATCGACATCTGGGATTTCCGGCTGACTGATGAGGAAATGGAGAGGATCGCTTCCAAGGATCTTGGTCACAGCGAAATCGTAAACCATGATGATCCCGGCTTTGTTAAGGCGCTCTGCGGTATGAATATCCATGAGTAACAGCCGCTGACAGAGGTTCAGGCGTTTATTCTTTACTGAAGGGAGGTGCTCTATGAAGAGAAATATTCTGATTTTTCCTCTTATGTTACTGCTTGTTTTCTGTATGGCAGGCTGCGGTCAGGAGAGACAGACACAGGAAACTGAGAATACAGAACAGGAGCAGACAGAGTATATCGGCCCGGTGCCGGAGGAATATTTTACCGCCTCCCGTCATGGCGGACAGGTAATAGAGGTTACCTATGACAGCCGGGACTATACGGAGGCTTCACAGCCCGCTATTCAAAAGACTGCCTATGTCTATCTGCCCTATGGTTACGATGAGACAGATCAGGATACGCGATATGATATCCTCTATTTGATGCACGGCTGGACCATGACAGCGGGAGATTTCTTTGATGCTTCCCGCAGCGGGATCGTCCCCATGCTGGACCACATGATTGAAAAGGGGGACATCCCGCCTCTGATCGTGGTCTGCGCCACCTTTGATGCCAGGAACCAGTCCCAGAGCTTTTCCAGATCAGTGGAGGAGCTGTCTGTATTTCACAATGATCTGCGGGAAAACCTGATGCCTTACATCGAAAGCCGTTACCATACCTATGCGGAGGCCGCTACGCCGGAGGCCTTTCAGGCGTCGAGAGAGCATCGGGCTTTTGGCGGGTTTTCCCTGGGAGCGGTTACAACCTGGTATCAATTTATTTATAACCTGGATTACATACAATACTTCCTGCCCATGAGCGGCGACTGCTGGATTATGGGGACCTACGGAGGCAGGTATTATCCGGTGGAAACAGTGGACTACCTGGAGAATATACTTTCCGAAGGCGGTTATGGGGAAGGCGATTTCCGTATTTATCAGGGCATCGGAACAGATGACCCTATCTGGGATCAGACGGACAGCCAGATACAGGAGATGTTTACACGCAGCGCCTTTACTCCGGAGAATCTTCACTACGCCGTTATCCGGGGCGGAAGGCACGACATTGATGCCTGCGAGCGGTATATATACTATGCTTTGCAGGATTTCTTCAGAGAGGAGACATCATCGCAATGAGAGGATCCAATCCATTGAAAATGATATGCACGATGCTTTCGTTTTTTATTTTAATTTGTGTTTTAAGCGGATGCGGAAGGGATATATCCACGACGGCGCAATCCTCCTCCGGAAATGACAGCCATAGGGCTCAGGCAGAATCAGACAAGGAGCCGAAGACTTTTACCGCAGTCAGCCGCGGCACGAAAGTGCGGGAGGTTATCCAAAATCCGGTGTTCGAAGACTACGGGAGGCTGATGTTTCCGGTTGACCGGAGCATCAGCGATGGCCTTACGCTGGAAGACGCAGGTGATCTTCTGACCTGGTACAACTATGTCAATCCGGATAAAACGGTTGAAATTGTCAATTATCTGGGCGAACAGGCTGCGGCGGGCAGCCGGGTGTTTTATGATATTTACACGGAGGAAGAAAAGGCAGCCGATCCGGATAAGGAGAACACCGGTCTGTTCTTCTTTCGGGGAGAGCCGGGAGGTAAGACCGCTGTCTGCAGCGCAGGAGGCGGATTCGTATATGTGGGGGCAATGCAGGACAGTTTTCCCCATGCCCTGGAGCTGTCAAAGAAAGGGTATAATGCATTTGCCCTGATTTACCGGCCGGGAGCGGATACTGCCTGTGAGGATCTTGCCCGTGCCATTGCGTTCCTCTATGAGAATGCCGATACACTGGACATTGACATGACCGGTTATTCTCTTTAGGGAGGCTCCGCAGGCGCGAGGATGGCTGCCTGGCTTGGCACTTACGGGACAGAGACCTTTGGCGAGGGTGTATATCCCCGCCCGGCAGCAGTTGTTATGCAGTACACCGGCATGTCTGAAGTAACCGGGAATGAACCGCCGACATACTGCTGCGTAGGCACCGGCGACGGTATCGCCTCCTACCGGACTATGGAGAGGCGGGTGCGGCGCATTCAGGAAAACGGTACAGATGCCGAGATTGAAGTCTTTGACGGGCTGCCTCATGGCTTTGGACTGGGAGAAGGAACCCCTGCTGAAGGATGGATAGATCACGCCGTATCCTTCTGGGAACGGCAGATGCAGGAATAAAATCAGATTTAAGGTACGGTGTAATCCATTTTACTGAGTTACACCGTACCTCTGCATAAAAATATTCTTATCCGGCATTGGATTAATGGGGATGCCTTTGATTTTTAAGGAGTTTGTAAATGTCAATAAGATCAGGGCTTATAGCGTAATGGCGATATGCTTTATTTTAGTGTATTCCTCTATGGAGTAAGGGGACATGTCGGCGCCTGTGCCGCTGTCCTTAAAGCCTCCCCAAGGCATTTCAAGAGCCTGATAGGAATGGGAGTTCACTCCTACAGTGCCGTACTCAAGGCCGCACGCGAAGTTCATGGCTCTCTTTACATCAGAGGTCCATACTGAGCCGCTGAGGCCGTAGGAAACATCATTGGCCATGTAAAGGGCCTCTTCTTCAGTGGTAAACCTCTGAACAGTGACAACAGGACCGAATACCTCCTCCTGGATGATCTCATCCTTTTGATTACAGTCGGTTATAATGGTAGGCCTGTAATAAAAGCCGCTGCCTTCTATGGATTCTCCTCCCGTTCTTATAGCAGCTCCCGCGGAAACAGCTCTCTTAACAAAGCCGTCTACAGCCTGTCTGTGAGACTCGCTGATGAGAGGACCCATTTCAGTTGAAGGATCGGTGATATCTCCCACCTTCAGGGACTGAGCGATTTTAACCATTCGCTCAACCACTTCCTCATATATGCCTGCCTCAGCTATGACGCGGCAGGCGTGTCCGCAGTTCTGGCCGGCGTTCCTGAAGGAGATATCACGGAGAGTTTCCTGGAGGGCGTCAAGGTCCGCATCCTTGAAAACGACTACAGGGGCCTTTCCTCCCAGCTCAAGGTGAACTCTTTTAAGCTGCTTTCCGGCGACCTGCGCTATGTGCTTTCCCGTTTCATTGCTGCCTGTCATGGAAATAAGCTTCACATGGGGATTTGAGCAGATGGCTTCTCCAACAACGCCTCCCGAGCCTGTAACAACGTTGAGCACTCCCGGCGGAAGTATGTCCTTTGTAATTTCCGCGAAGTAAAGAGTAGTCAGAGGAGTATCGGAAGCAGGCTTTATTACCGAAGTGTTTCCCGCTCCGAGAGCCGGTCCCAGCTTCCAGCCGAGAATATCGTAAGGATAGTTCCATGGAGTGATTCCGGCAGTTACTCCAAGCGGTTCCCTTCTGATAAGGCTCATAACTCCGGGATTGTATTCCTGGGCGGACTGACCTTCAGGCATTCGGCATATGCCGGCGAAATATCTGAGGATTTCACTGAAAAAGGCAGCCTCTCCACGGGCTACGGAGATAGGCTTTCCCGCGTCAATTGATTCGAGATAAGCCAGTTCCTCTACATGATCATCGCTTACCTCTGCCAGCTTCAGAAGAAGGGATGATCGCTCTGCCGGAGTAGTTCCGCGCCAGAAGTCATCGTAAGCCTTCTGAGCGGCCTCAATGGCATCCGCAACGTCTTCCTCTCCCGCTAGAGCGTACTGACCGATTACCTGGCCTGTGGCAGGACATATAACATCCTTTTTCATGCCTGATTTCGGTTCTACCCATTTGCCGTTAATAAACAGCGGTCTGTATTCCACTTTTTTTATTTCCATAAATCTGCCTCCTTTTACTGGTATGCTTCATATGTCAGCTTAAGATAGTATTCCACCTCTTCCCTGCTCATGTTTTTCTTTGGGAAGGCTCCGTACTGTCCGCTGCTCATTATATTGCCGGCGAGGGAAAGACAGTCATCAAGAGTGTAGCCGGCCTCCTTCAGAGTCTGACAGCGGCAGTCTCTCATAAGCTGTACTATACGGTCGGTCATAAGCTTTATTGTCTCTTCTTCGGATTCATTTCCCGAAAGGCAGACGCCCATATAAGGCGCGATAAGCCGGGTTTTTTCAGGATCATATTTTGCCGTCATAGCCACGGCTCCCGGAAGTCCCCATGCGCAGCAGAGGCCGTGAGGCCTGTGGTATTTGGCTCCGAAGACCTCGCCGAAGGAGTGATCAAACTGAAGGGCGAGACCGTCTGAGAGAATCATGCCTCCGTAGCAGGCGGCGAGCGACATTTTTTCTCTGGCATCCCTGTTGGAAGGCTCATTGACCGCGGCAGGGAGGTTTTCAAAGACCAGCTTTATAACCTCACAGCCCATGAGTCTGATATAGGGATTATCCGAAGGGTCGGCGGTTATGGCTGAAAACCCGTGAGCCAGCGTGTCAAGTCCTGTGGAGCTGGTCTGCCCCGCGGGAAGGGTATAGGTGAGAGCGGGATCCACCAAAGCCAGATCGGCAGGGAAAAGAGATGTATTGTTTTTCAGTCCTGTCTCAGAATCTGTAACCACAGTCCAGGCGCTTGTCTCGCTTCCTGTGCCTGAGGTTGTGGGTATGAGTATTACAGGCAGACCTCTTTCAACCTTTTTAAAATTAGTGTAATAGTAATCTGAAATAACTCCGCCGTTGGCGTTAACCATTGCTATACACTTGGCGGAGTCCATGCTGCTTCCTCCGCCGCAGCCGATGATTCCGTCAATATCAGGGACAGAGGCGAGAAAATCCGCGCCTTCATTTATTAAAGCATCCTTTGGATCAGCGGTTACCTTATCAAAGAGAACCACCTTTATGCCGTTTGATTCTAGAACATCCTTTGCCCGCGAAGAAATACCGAGGCTTATGAGCTCCGCCTCAGTTACCAGGAGAACCTTGCTCATGCCAAGGTTCCTGGCCTTTTCGGGGAGAGCCTCAAGGGCTCCGCTTCCAAACACAACAGGGCAGGCCTGTCCAAAATTCACAACACTCATTATTTATTTGCGCCTCCTTTTCTTTGAAGTTTTATTTACAAGTTCATATAGCAAAAACACTGACAGGAATTTCACAACATTAATTTTATAATTTTCACAAATTTATGTAAATAATAATATCGGGTTAAACTTTAATGTAATTTACTATTTTGTGGTATAAGATTTTTCCGTCACCGTATTGTATTATATTTTTTCATTTGGTAACATTAATGATGTAGTCCGCAAAAAAGAAAAGAGGTGGTCATGTGCTTGACAATGAAGCTTTAATAAATGTAATCAGGTTTCAGAGAGAGCTCCTTAAGCTGCAGTTTGACGACAAGGTGGACTTTACCTTCGCCCAGAGAACCATGGAGCTTCTCGATTCGGTGATGGGATATGAGACTGCCATAATGGCGCACCTTTATACAGAGAGAAAACCGGTTATGG
>DVMP01000155.1 GCA_018714925.1 Candidatus Allocopromorpha excrementigallinarum | reverse complement strand
TTACTTATGCTGAGTATTTCATAGGTAACCGTTCCGTCAGGTATCTCAACCATGACTTTGTCTCCCTTTTTATGACCGATAAGAGCCTTGCCTACTGATGATTCGTTGGATATTCTTCCGTTAAAGGGATCCGACTCCGTTGCTCCCACTATGGCAAACTCCTCTTCCTCCTTAGTATCTACATCCATGACCTTTACTTTAATTCCGACGCTTACTGTATCGCCTTTGACGTCCTCCTCCTGTACGATCTTGGCCTTTCGTATCATGGTTTCCAGCTTATGGATTCTCTCTTCCAGCTCCGCCTGCTCATTTTTGGCGGAATCGTACTCGGCGTTTTCGGATATGTCTCCGTAGGATATCGCCTCTTTTATCCTTTCAGCCACTTCAGCTCTTTTTACGGACACCAGCTCTTCATGCTCCTGAACTATATTATCATATCCTTCCTTTGTAAGTAATATCTCATCGTTCATAATTTCTGTCATGTTCGCAAATCTCCTTTCGACCTTTTGTCATATCGAATTATTATACTTTAAAACCTCTATATTGTCAATGATTGCAAGGGTTTTCATACGGTTATCGCCATGGAGTTCGTGCGATTAACGCCTTTCTTTGAAAATTAAGGCTGTAATCATGGCATCGTCACCGAAACGCGCCCTCTGAGCTAAAAAAGACAATGCGGCATGTTACCACAGGCCGCAATGTCTCTCAATACCATATTTAAATGTCAAGCTTTATTCTATAAGCCTGCTCTTATTCTCTACCACTCTATTTTCTTCCCTTCCTTTTTCCATTTGTTAAACTCCGCGGCAGCGGTGAACAGTACGTCGGAAGAGGAATTAACGGCTGTCTCGCAGGAATCCTGAATAACTCCTATTATAAATCCGACGGCCACCACCTGCATGGAAATGTCGCTGGATATTCCCAGCAGGCTGCAGGCCAGAGGCACTAAGAGGAGAGATCCTCCCGCGACTCCCGATGTTCCCGCGGCTGAAATGGATGCCACAAGGCTGAGAAGAATCGCCGTAGGAATGTCGATACTCACTCCCACGGTATTTGCCGTTGCCATGGAGAGTACGGTTATGGTTACCGCCGCTCCCGCCATGTTAATGGTCGCTCCCAGAGGTATTGAAATGGAATACTTTTCCTCATCAAGTCCCAGCCTCTCACACAGCGCCATATTTACAGGGATGTTGGCAGCGGAGCTTCTGGTGAAAAAGGCCATTATTCCGCTGTCCTTTATGCACTTAAATACGAGAGGATACGGATTCTGTCTGATATTTAAAAATACGATTATCGGGTTGGTGACAAAAGCCACAAAGGCCATACATCCCACAAGCACCAGAATGATCTTGCCGTAGGAGGCCAGAGCCTGAATTCCTACTGTTGACACCGTTGTGAAAACAAGGCCCATAATGCCGAAAGGAGCGCAGTTTATAACCCACCTTATGGCTGTTGAAAGCATGTCCGAAATATTTGACAGCACGTCCTTGGTATTGTCTGAAGCCGCCCTCAGGGCCATGCCGAATATAACCGCCCATACAAGGACGCTTATGTAGTTGGCCTCAGTTATAGCTCCTATAGGGTTGCTGACAGCGTTAACCACCAGAGACTCAAGGACCTCTCCTATACCCTGGGGCGCCGTCCCCTCAGCTGTTTCCCCGAGAGTAATTTCCATAGGGAAGATGAAGCTGGCCGCCACAGCTGTAATAGCCGCAAGAACAGTACTCACAGCATAGAGGATAAGGATCCTTCCCATGTTGCTGCTCTGCCCCTTCTGATGATTGCTCAGAGAATACATTACGATAAAAAATACCAAAAGCGGAGCCAGGGCCCTGAGGGCTCCCACAAACACGTCTCCCAGTATTCCCAGAGGTACTGTTTCCGGAAGCACCAGACCCAGTATTACCCCCGCTATAAGTCCCGCTGTTATTCGCTTTACGAGACTTATCTCACTCCATTTTCTCAAAATCTTCATATTATTCCTTCCTTTTCAGCGTTCCCAACAAGATTGTTTTAGTCCACTATAATAAATTGCCCTTTTCCGGTCCAAAAGTCAATAAGATTCAGGTAAGATAGCGAATAATTTGACACTTTATCCTTCCGATGGTATTGTAAGGATGCTATTATGATTTGGAGGTGATTGTTATGAAAATCAGCGGAGTTATCTTCGATATGGACGGAACTCTCCTTGACTCCACGGAAATGTGGCAGGGGGCCGCGGGAAGATATATAACCTCACTGAGGAAGGAGCCCGAGCCTGACCTGGGGGAAAAAACCAAGGCCATGACCCTCAATGAGCTTTGCGGCTATCTCAAGGAAAGATACGGAATAGCCGCGGCCGAGGAAAAAATCGCCAAAGGGTTTAACGCCAAGCTTCGTGAGGATTATCTTGAAAGCGTCGATATTAAGGAGTACGTTCCCGTGCTTCTTGAAAAGTTCAAGCAGAAGGGCATCGCCATGTGCGTTACCACCTCCACAGACAAGGCTATCGCCGAAGAAATACTCGTACGGCTGGGTATAAGAGATTATTTTAAATATATCGTTACCTGCGAGGAATCGGGCGGAGGAAAAAGCGATCCCGAGGTCTTCGTTAACGCCCACAGCCTTTTGGGAACTCCCAAGGAGGAGACTGTCGTCATAGAGGACGGCCTTCTGGCCATAAAAGGGGCCAAGGAGGCGGGCTTTTACGTTACAGCCATTGCCGACAAAAGCGAGGAGGAAAACCTCGCTGAAATAAAAAATCTGGCTGACAGATACATAGAAGGCTTTGAGGAGCTTCTGTAAAATCCTCTGTAAGCTGCTCCAAAAAGCAGCGCCCCCTTTTAAAGGGGACGCTGCTTTTATATAGTTGATACACTTTGTAGGTGGTAATTTCTTCTTTATTCAGTCTTTGCGGGCCATTTCAGACAGGTCTTCAAACCGCTTTAATATATAATCATAGGCCTTTCTACCGTGGGGCACTAGACACTTGCTGCAGTCCTTAATACCCTTTATATAGGTAAAGTGTCCTCCGCACCTGTCTCCCAGAGTATAGAGAGGACAGTAGCAGAAAAGGCAGTTGAAGCTGCTGTCATCGGATGTTTTGTGACATGGAAAGTATTCACAGTCTCTGTGGCTGAAAAACTTGTACCTTTCTTCTCCGTCTTTTTCCTTAATCATAAACATTCCTTTCCGTCTTCAATTTACCCGCAGAATTTTTCGGCCACGACCGGCGGGCTAATGAGCCGGCCGCGGCCCTTGTTGATGCGAGCCCGCTTTCGCGGGGCATTGGAAACTTCCAAACGGCTGTTTCCGTGTAATAAAAGGAGGTTGCTATTTCCCGTCAGGGAAAACAATCAAAGATTTTCCAAAATTTCTTTTACTGTTTTGATATACCTGGCGGCGTATGCTCCGTCAATAACTCTGTGGTCAGCCACAAAGTTAAGGTTCATTTTAGGTCTTATTACAATCTGACCGTCCTCCGCCACAGGCGTATCTATTATTTTATTTACAGCCAGTATGGCTACCTCCGGCTGGTTGATAATAGGCGAAAAGTTTTCTATACCCATCATGCCGAGGTTTGTTATTGTAAATGTTCCGCCCTCTATTTCATCGAGGTTCAGCTTATTATTTCTCGCTCTGTAAACAAGATCGTTTACAGTTTCCGCTATTTCATCTATGCTCTTGCTCCCTACATCCTTGATGTTGGGAACTATGAGGCCCTTTTCCACAGCTACCGCCAGGCCGATATTTATCTCGTCATGTATCGTTATGGTATTATCGGCAAAGCTGGAATTCACATACTCGTATTCCTTCATGGCGTCAGCGCAGGCTCTCATAAGTATATGGTTTACCGTTACCTTTTTGCTTTTGTCTTCTTTTCCTTGGTTAAGCTTGTCTATATACGCAAGAGGCTTTGTCATATCCACGCTGAGAGTATATACAACACGAGGCGATACATGCCAGCTGTCGCTCATTCTCTCGGCGATTATCTTACGCATTCCCGACACTTTTTCAGTCTTTCCCATTTCCATTCTCCTTTGTTTGAATCAGTCTCAGCGGGCTGCCAGTCTTTCTATAAGCTCATTGACAGATTCCGTGGTATTAAGTCCCATTTCACGTATATTCTCCGTAACATCCGACGGCACGTCGTCGCCTTCATTTATAAAGCTTGTGAGCACGCCGCCCAGATAAAAGTTTCTTTTTTCTCCACGCGCCTCGGAAAGCTCCTTTAAGGCTCTCGCATAAGGAAGAGCCTGCCCGTTGTGGAGACTTACGCATATGTCCTCTACTCCGTATTCATCGGCTATATCGAGAACATCCACCGCTTCCATTGAAGTGCCTCCGTCTATTACGTCGGCTCCCAGGCTCTCAAGGGCCCTCGTTATTACGTAAAGCCCGAAGTAGTGGAGATCTCCCGAAACAACGCAGATTCGCCTGTTCTTCAGCCTTTCGGCCGTTTCCGTGCCCTTATATCTGTCTATTATGTCCACCGCCATCTTCTCGGCAGCCGACCACAGAGCCGCCGGAAGAAGAGGGGCTACTCTTTCTTTGCCTTCGTTTACTATGGACGGATGGAAGAGCTTCTCGAATTTTGTAGGATCCATCTTCTTGAGAACGACCATCATCTCTATAGGATTTGTGGTGTCTATCCCCGCCTCCTTCATTCCCGTCATGAAGTTGTCAAACATCACATCGGAGAACTCCTTTATTTTGTCTCTCAGTTCTTCTATTACCGTCCAGTCTATAAGCTGCTCGTAATACGGCGCCTGCTCCACTGTTCTCTGACATGCTCCCGTCATATCCAGCATCTCTTCCACCGTAGGTATGGCCACCTTTTCCGATATAGGAACCGAGAGGAAGGACGCTCCCGTCTTGAATTTTCTTTCCAGGAGAACAGCCATAAGAGCCTCTGGTATCTGGAAGCCATAATTGGAATGGAGGTGATGATCCCAGTGATCAACCGTATTGGGATAAATAAACTCAATTCCCGGCTGGTCGTCTTTTTTGAAGGTGTCGCTGGCCGCCAGCCACATGGCAGCCTTATGTATAAGGTTGCTGGTAAGATTTCCGAAGCTGAAAGCGTATCGCGCCTTGCACAGATCCGTAACAACGTATCTCTCCCATTTGGCCCATGCCAGATATGAGGCCAGATCCATACAGTAGGCCGGCAGACTGTCGTCCTGATTTGAGTTCACTATGACTCTGTCGTCATACTTTGCCGCCACTATTCCGAGAGCCTTGACATTTTCATTCATATTCCAGACCTCGTCGGGACAGCCGGGAGCCACCTGATGAAACATCCCGAACATGCCCTGATACATGCTGCCGGCTCTCAGAGAGTTAATGGTTGTCTCCACGGCATTAGGGTATCCCAGATGATCATCGGCGAACACCACCTGAACAGTCGACGCCATGGTGATTCTTTCCCAGTCCTCAGGCTCATTCAGGTCATATCCCAGAGCCACCGGTATTCCCTCTCTCTTATCCTTGGGCGTACCTACTATGGTCTTGGGGAGCTGGTGAGCAAAGCTTATGTTAAGCCCTGTTTCCTCATTGAATTTTTCGGCTTCCCTGAGACCCGCCACCTCATCGTCAACTGTGGCGAGTCCCATGTTTATCTGCCATGTGAGTTTTCCCTCCGCGGCCATTTTAAGTCTGTATTCCGCGTCGCTTTTCACTCCGTACTTCTTCATGAAGGGGGTTTCCTTAATCTCAAGCTCACGGCCTATTTTATAGCCCTCCTCCCATGACTTCCTCCAGTCAGGCATGTTTTCCGGTATAAGACTTCTGAGATATTCTCTGTTTGTCTGATCCAATACTTCTTTCATTTAAAATCAAGCCTTTCTGTCTTTCGCTTCCTTACTTTAAAAGATCGGAATAATCTTCGCCGGCTTCTCCTATAACAGCCAGAGGAGTCTGGCAAGGCACTGTGGTTCCCTCTTCAACGAGGATCTTGAGAATCGTTCCGTCGTCATAAGCCTCAACCTCGTTTGAAAGCTTATCTGTCTCCACCTCAAATATAGCGTCTCCTTCTTCCACAGCGTCGCCTTCCTTTACAAGCCACTTTGTTAAGGTTCCTTCTTTCATAGTAGCGCCCATCTTAGGCATTTTAATTAATTCCGCCATTTTTCTTCTCCTTTTCTTTTTAATTTCATTTCATTAATATATGTTTTTAATCTTTATGTTAAAGTCACCGCTATGCTATTGACTTTACGGCTTTTACAATATACTCCGTCTGAGGGAGCATGTAGTCTTCAAGAGGCTGTGAGAACGGTACAGGAGTATCCAGAGCGCCTACTCTTACAATAGGCTTCTTCAGAGCCTCGAACCTGTCCTCGACTATTCTCGAGGCCAGCTCTCCCGACCACGCTCCCCTCTTGCACTCTTCTGTGGCTATTACCACCTTGCCGGTCTTTTCAACTGAAGCGTATATAAGCTCCTTGTCGAGAGGATAAAGGCTTCTCGGATCTATAACCTCTACGTCTATACCTTCTGAAGCAAGCTGCTCCGCGGCTTCAAGCGCCTTGCCCACCTGAACTCCGGTGGCCACAAGAGTAACATCCTTTCCCTCTCTTACGATTTTCCCCTTTCCAAGAGGTATTGGCTCAAAATCATCTGTAACCTCGCCCTTAACTCCGTAGAGGGTCTGGTGCTCCAGGAATACCACCGGGTTGTCGTCTCTTATGGAGGCGATAAGAAGGCCCTTGGCATCCTGAGGATTTGAAGGGTATACCACCTTCAGTCCCGGTATGTGCACCAGCATGGATTCAAGGCTCTGGGAATGCTGCGCCGCTCCCGTAACATATCCTCCGCAGGCGCATCTTACTGTCATAGGCACCTTTACTCTTCCTCCGTACATATATCTGAACTTGGCAGCCTGGTTCATAAGCTGATCCATGCAGCAGCCGAGAAAATCGTCGTACATTATTTCCGGAACAGGTCTCATGCCTGTTACAGCGGCGCCGGCGCTGGATCCCATAATAGCCATCTCCGATATAGGAGTATCCTTTACTCTTTCAGGTCCGAACTCATCGTAGAGACCGGCTGTGGCTCCAAAGCTTCCGCCGTATATTCCCACGTCTTCTCCGAGAATATATACGTTTTCATCTCTGAGCATCTCGTTTCTTATGGCAGATGCGATAGCTTCCGAGAAAAATATTTCCTTCATCTTATCTTCCCTCCTCTACGATATCAGTGTAAACATCTTCAACTGCTGTTTCCGGCGCAGGGAACGGGCTTTCCTCCGCGAATTTAAGAGCCTCCTTGACCTCAGCTCTCGCTTCCTTGGCTATGGCCTTAAGCTGCTCGTCATCGGCCAGCTTCATGAATTTGAGGTAAGTCTCGTGAAGCTTTATCGGGCACTTTTCCTGCCATACAGCCAGGTCCTCAGGAAGTCTGTAGTTGTCCGTGTCTCCTACGAAATGAGTATCCCATCTGTATGTGTTGCATTCCATGAAAACAGGACCCTGTCCCGATCTGGCATACTCTATGGCCTCCTTGGCTCTGTCATATACCTCGTTTACATTGTTTCCGTCCACCACAAAGGCCTTCATTCCGTAGGCGAGAGCTCTGTCAGCCACTGTCTTGCAGTTCATGCTCTTGTTTGTGTAGGACTCGTTTCTTCTGCAGGCTGTGCTTATGCCGTATCCGTTGTTTTCACATACAAAGACTACAGGCAGCTTCCACACGCTGGCCAGGTTCATGGCTTCATGAAAGGCTCCCACGCCTGTGGCGCCGTCTCCGAAAAAGCATACGCATACCGCGCCGTTTTTCTTCATCTGGGCCGTGATTCCTGCTCCGCAGGCTAAAGTAAATCCGCCGCCTACTATGCCGTTGGCTCCGAGAACGCCTATGTCCGTATCGGTAATGTGCATTGATCCGCCCTTGCCGTGGCAGTAGCCGGTTTCTCTTCCGCACAGCTCGGCCATCATTCTCTTCAGATCGGCGCCCTTGGCTATAATGTGGCCGTGACCTCTGTGAGTGCTGGTAATGTAATCGTCCTTTGTAAGATTCATACATACTCCTGTGGCTACAGCTTCCTCACCTATGTACAGGTGGATAAAGCCCTGAACCAGACCTTCAGAAAAGCTTCTTGAAGCCTGCTTTTCAAAGCTTCTGATTTTGTGCATTGTTTTGTAAGCCTCCAATGCTCTTTCCTTTGGGATTGCCATTATACTTCCTCCTTTTCAATAACAATCAAACAAAACTTTTTCCAATGGCACGAACTTTGATTCTGATTTCCACGAATTTATCAAAGTCATCTTCTGTATTTTCATAAACCGCTTCTTTACTTTCTTCTGTTATGACCCACTCTGTCTTTCTGTGTCTCAGCCGGCCATCCTCCATGTATGCTTCCGTATATTCGGCCTCGATTCTGTCCGGCTCCAGCTTCTGTTTTCTTACCAGGCCTTCAGCGCGCTCCTTTGATACGCTTATTCCCTTCTCCACGGCCTCCTTTATATCGGCAAAAAAGTATCTTCCTTCCTCCGTATGAACCAGATAGCCGCGTCCTTCTTCTCCTTTTCTCACAACAGCTTCCGACACCTGACATATTCCCGCCGCCGCGGCTCCCACCGCGTTGGCCACCTCATAGTACCGCGGGATTTTAAGGTCGAATTCATATTTGTCTTTCACCTTTCCGTACCACGCTTCCGCGGGAGCGCCTATGGCGCATACGGGAAGGCCTGTCCGGCTGCAGGGCTCTATAATCTCTCTGTATATTTTCCCGGCAACGGCCTCCTCCAGGAGCCCGACATATTCCGCCGTTTCCATTCCCGCCGCCGCGGCTTCTCTGCCCGCGGCATCCAGGGAAAGCTCTCTGTCCCACCTTGTAAATTCCCCTGTACAGTGGAGAATATCAGTAGGCGTAAGACCTGCCTCTCCCCCTCTGCAGACGGGAAGCACTCTTTCCGGCCCTATTTTTATGTTTTCTCCCCGCTTTATTACGGCGCTGTCTCCTCCAAGACCTATGGTTCGAAGCCTTGCCGATTTTATCCTCAGGCTCCAGCCTCCTATGTCCGCGCCCTTTTCGGAAAGCTCTACCCGCCTGTTTCTGACGATTCCTATATCTGTAGTGGTGCCTCCCATATCCGAAACTGTAATGTTCTCCAGACCTGTAAGGCTTATGGTTCCTATCATGCTGGCGGCCGGTCCCGAAAGGGCTGTTTCCACCGGCTTTTCTCTTATGAATTCTTCTGTGGCTATGCTTCCGTCTCCCTTTACGACAAAGATGGGAGCCTGAATTCCCATGGCCTTCAGGGATTTTTTCACGGCTGCCATAAACCGGTCTATTATGGGCAGCAGTCCGGCGTTTACTACCGCTGTGTTGGTCCTTTCCAGGTATCCCAGTGAGCTGGCCATTTCATGGCCGCATATGACAGGCAGGGAGCTGCTTTCTCTTATGATTTCCCTTACCTGCTTTTCCTGGGCGGGATTCCTCACGCTTGCCCCTCCCGAAACAGCCAGGGCTTCAACGTGAGGAGCTATCCTTTCAAGAGCCTTCAGAGTGGCTTCTCTGCTTACGTTTACAAGTACGCGACCCTTTATATTCATCTTACCGGGCACCTGCTCCGTATAATCGGCGGCCAGCTGCCCCCTGGGAGCGTCTCCCACGATAATGAGGCCTGTTGAGCACAGCTTCCTCTCAACTATGGCGTTGGTGGCGAGAGTGGTGGACAATACGATTCTCTCCGCCCCGTCCGCCTCAGAGCTGTTCAGATTAAGAGCCTTCAGACTGTTTTTAATTCCCTCCTCGAGGCAGTCATGAGTAGTGAGAGCCTTAGCCCTTTTGACTATAGCCTCGGGTCCTCTTTTCTCTGTTTTCAGGAGAACAGTGTCAGTATAGGTGCCTCCCGTGTCTATACCTATTACGTAAGCCATTTATTTCCCCTTATTTCTTAGGCATATGTATGGTTTTATTATCTATATCCCTGGCAGCTTCAGCCACAGCCTCCGCTATGGTCGGATGAGCGTGTATGGTGTCAACAATATCGTCTACGGTGCCGCCCATCTTCATATAGGCCGCCGCCTCAGCCACCAGTTCGGTAGCGCTCTTTCCTATGAGATGCGCTCCGAGGATTTTTCTTGTTTTCCTGTCTGAAATGATTTTGAATATACCGTCTGTATCTCCCGTGGCCACTGCTTTTCCGCAGGCTACAAGAGGAAACCTTCCTACTGCCACGTCATAGCCCTGCTCCGAAGCCTCCCTTTCGGAAAGTCCTACGGAGCCAACCTCAGGTATGGTATATATGCAGCTTGGAATGATACTCAGATCCATGGTCTTATTTTCACCCATGGCGTTTTCCGCGGCTACGACTCCCATTTCCGAAGCCACATGGGCGAGCTGGCGCTTTCCCGTTACATCGCCTATGGCGTATACGCCGGCTGCGCTTGTTTCCAGCTTATCGTTTACTGTGACAAAGCCTCTCTCCGTTTTAAGCTCAAGGGCTTCGAGACCGGCTGTGTTAGGAGCTCTTCCGATGGAAATGAGTACCATATCGCCTTCGATCTCCTCATCTCCGCCGCTGCCGGAAACCTTCACCTTCAGGCCTCCGTCTGTTTTTTCTATGCCCTTTACCTGGCAGCCAAGCTTCAGGTCAACGCCCTCCTGCTCCAGAATTCCTCCCATGTACTGGGATATATCCTGATCCATCATGGCTACAGGCTCCTCCAGCATCTCTACCATTGTTATACGGCTTCCGTAAGCGCTGAACACAGTGGCAAACTCGCATCCGATAACTCCCGCGCCAACTATTACCAGCCTCTCGGGAACCTCAGTCACGCTGAGCAGCTCCTCGCTTGTAACCACGCCCTCCAGATGGGCTCCTTCAATAGGAGGCATTTTAGGAGAAGAGCCTGTGGCTATTATCAGCTTTCCGTATTCCACAGTTTCCTTTTTTCCGTCAGCGTCCGTAACCTCTATGGCTCCCTTGCCGTCAGCCCTTCCCTCTCCGCTGTAAACGTCTATGCCGTTAGAGGCGAGAAGGCCTTCAACGCCGCTTACCAGCTGCTTAACGGCCTTGTCCTTTGCCTTTACCGCCTTGGAATAATCCAGGCTGAGAGCTCCGTCTATTTTTATTCCTCTCTTCTTTCCCGCGTCTATATAATGAAGTATTTCAACATTCTTCATCAGCGCCTTTGTAGGAATACAGCCCACGTTAAGGCATGTGCCGCCTATTTTGTTTTTCTCTATAATGGCTGTCTTAGCGCCCAGCTGAGCGGCTCTTATGGCGCTTACATATCCTCCGGGGCCTGCTCCCAGTACAGCTACGTCGTAGTACATAAATTCTCCTTTCTTAAAAGCTCCATACTTTTTTATATGTTATCGTTTTCTTTTTTATATATCTTTTAATAAGTTATTATAAATATACTTCTTTTTAAAGTTTTTGTCAATAGTAAATCATACATATATTATAATAAATATTTAAAGAGTCGCAAAAAACCTCCGGCAGCGGTAAAAGCGGACTTTACATTTTTTA
>DVMP01000154.1 GCA_018714925.1 Candidatus Allocopromorpha excrementigallinarum | reverse complement strand
GAAAAGCTAAAAAAAGACCCTTCACTGAGAGACAAGGCTCTCAAGGCCGCGGCTGTTCTCATAATCCTGGCGGTCATCCTTCTGTCCTTTGATGTTTTCACACAGAACAGAGACGGAAGACGTCAGATAGTCGATGAGGATGGAGGTACGGAGACGGAGCTGTGCGCCATACTTTCGGACATAGAGGGGGTGGGAGAGGTTGACGTTATGCTTCAGTATGACGAAGAGGAAAAGGTGACCGGTGTTATAGTGACAGCTCAGGGCGCGGGAAGCCCTGTAGTGGAGAACAACCTTATAAACGCGGTCACTGCCGTTTTCAACATTTCAGCGTCAAATGTTGAAGTCTTCGAAAAGAAATCCGTAGACACCATTAAGGAGGAGAATAAAAATGAGCGGTAAAAGATCCTTTTTTACATTCTTAAAGAACAATAAAAAGAAAATGACTGTTCTGGCGCTTCTGGCGGTATGCGCGGGAGGATACATAGGAGCCGCGGGAAGCGGCGATGAGGCTGTGGAAAATGACATCCCTCTTCACGACGGAGACGTGCTGGTGGACAGCCTCAATGTATCCGAGGAGGAAGGGAAGAAGGGCAGTCCCGACGAATCGGAGCTGGTCACCTCCGACGACGTCGCCGAGCTTGAAAACAGCGATACTTATTTCCAGGAGCTGAGGGCAACTCTCGACATGGACAGAAACAAAATAATATCAATGCTCACGGATTCTGAAAGCTCCTCCTCCGGCAGAAGCGAAAAGGAAGAGGCGGCGGCTGAAAAGATGCGCCTTCTGGGATATATGGAGCAGGAAAAAACAGTGGAAACCCTTATTAAAAACAAGGGGCTGCCGGAGGCCTTTGTGGTTATCACGGAAAGCGGAGTGAACGTGACGGTTAACACAGATGAACTGGACCAGTCCATGGTAACTAAGATCTGCGACATAGTTATGAGAGAGACCGGGAGAAAAGCCAGCGAGATAGTGATCCAGGATGTTTCGTAACAGATGCAAACTTAATTGTCTTTTCACTGTGAATTTGATATAATACTTCCTGAGGTGATTATATGATCGGATCGGGATGGCAGACGGAAGGCACGGTCAAAGTGTCCGATGAAGTAATAGCTGTCTGCGCCGTCAACGCCACCCTGAAGACAGAGGGCGTTGCCGGTCTTTCAGGAGGCTTCTCCAACGCTCTTTCAAAGAATTTCCTGGGAAAAGAGCTTATGTCCAAGGGAATAAAGGTTAGTCAGAGCGATGAGGAAGTGCAGATAGACGTTTACATTACCGTTAAGTATCATGCGAAAATACCGGCTGTGGCATGGGACATACAGGAAAACGTAAAAAAGGAAGTACAGTCCATGACAGGTCTTGAGGTGACAGCGGTCAACATACACGTACAGGGTGTGGAAATACCGGAATCTTCGGAAGGAACAGGGGAAAATGACGAGAAATGAAGCCCGTGAAAACATGATGAAAATAATGTATGAAATGGATGCGTCAAAATCCATGGACAAGGACACCGCCTGCAGATTGTGCGGAGAAAGGCTTTCCGGCAATCATGTGGAAAGGGGGAAAAATCTCCTGTCGAAAATTATAGACAATATTGACCTTATAGATGATGAAATAAACAAATACAGCAGATCCTGGAAAACCGCCAGAATGCCGAAGGTGGATCTGGCAATAATGAGACTGGCTCTGGGAGAGATAAAATACAGCGAGGATATATCCGACGCGGTGGCCGTAAGCGAGGCTGTAGGCATGGCAGGCAAGTACAGCACTCCCAGATCCTCAAAATTCATCAACGGCGTTCTGGGAGCCGTAACGGGAAAATGAAGGAAGGCTGCATTCTCGGAATAGATACGAGCAATTACAAAACCTCGGTGGCTCTCATCCAAAGGGACGGCACGGTTATTCACGATCTGAGGAGACTTCTCAGAGTAAAACAGGGCGAAAAGGGACTAAGACAGTCCGCCGCCCTTTTTCAGCATATTGAAAACCTTCCTTCCATGGTTGAGGAGGCCTTTAAGGATGCTCCCAAAATAGAGGCCGTGGCATACTCAAAACGGCCCAGACCTGTGGAGGGCTCATACATGCCTGTTTTTAAGGGAGGAGAATCCACAGCTCTTTCCATAGGCTCCGCCCTGAGAGTTCCGTGCTTCGGCTTCTCGCATCAGGAGGGACACATAGAGGCTGTAAAACGCTTTTCGCCTGTAAAGGAAAAGAGGGATTTCATAGCCTGTCATTTTTCCGGAGGAACCTGCGAGATTCTGAAGGTCAGGGAGCTTAACGGCGATGTATTTAAGGAGGCCCTTATGAAAGGCGCGGAGGCCCGCGTCTACATTGCGGATATAATAGGAGGGTCAAGGGACATATCCTTCGGCCAGTTAATAGACAGAGCGGGCGTGGCGGCGGGAGCAGACTTTCCGGCGGGAGAGGAGGCGGACAGGCTTGCCCTTGAAGCCGAAAGCTCCACTGATCTGCTCAGCCCCGTAAAATCAGTCGAAGGCTGGATAAATCTCTCGGGAATTGATACCCAGGCAAAGAGAATCATTGAGAGGGGCATGGAGGAAAAGGACAGGAGCCCTTTCTTCAGGGAATTGTTTGATAAAATAAGCGAAGCGGCGGCCGTAATGGTTTCACAGGCTGCGGAAAAAAGCGGAATAAAGGACGTAATAATGGCGGGAGGCGTTTCCTCCAGCATCTATATGAGAGGTAAAATAAAGAGCTCTCTTGAAAACAAGGGCATAAGTGTCTTCTTTGACGACAGGGGGCTTTCTCAGGACAATGCTGTGGGCACAGCCTTTCTCGGAGGAAAAATCATATGGGATTAAAGCCTGTTACGGTTTCACAGCTGAACAACTACATAAAGAGAATCCTTCAGACAGATCCTCTGCTTGGAAGCGTCTCAGTCAGGGGAGAGGTTTCCAACCTGAAGTTTCACAGCTCGGGCCATGTGTATTTTTCCCTCAAGGATGAAGCCAGCAGAGTCAGCTGTTTTCTCCCGGCAGGCAGCGGTAAAGAGGCTTACGAGGCCCTGGGAGAGGGCCTGGAGGTAATTGTATCCGGATATATATATCTTTATCACAGGGGAGGCAGCTATTCCGTAAACGTTAAGGATATAGAAAGAGCCGGAGAAGGAGATCTGGCCGAGGCCTTCAGAAGGCTCAAGGAAAAGCTGGAAGCCGAAGGCCTTTTTAATAAAGAAAACAAAAAAGCCCTTCCCTTTTTTCCCCGCAGGGTAGCTGTTGTAACCTCGGAAACGGGAGCGGCTGTAAGAGATATACTGAAAATAATAAAGAAGAAAAACGACTGTGTGGATATACTCATATACCCAGTGCTGGTTCAGGGCCCCAGGGCGGCGGGAGAAATAGCCCTGGCCATAGACGATATAAACGAGAATTACAGAGACGTGGATGTTATAATAGCAGGACGCGGCGGCGGTTCCATGGAAGAGCTCTGGGCCTTTAACGAGGAAGAGGTGGCCAGAAGCATATACAGATCAAAGATACCGGTCATATCGGCTGTCGGCCATGAGACGGACTTTACAATAGCCGACTTTGCGGCTGACGTGAGAGCGGAAACTCCCACAGCCGCCGCTGAAATGGCGGTTCCCGACACAGGGGCCCTCAGAGAGGAGCTGAAGAAGCTGGCTCAGGGGCTTAAACGGGATGTTATGAGAATCCTCGAAAGGCAGGAAAGCCGTCTGAAGCTTATGGATCCGCAGAGAGCGGCGCTCGATATTAAAGGGAAGGCAGCCATGGAGCAGCTTAAGGCGGACAGAACCATGGAGGCCATGACAGAGGAGATGAAGAGAAAGACAGCCGTACTGGAGGGGAGACTCAGGGCTTATAAGGAGGCTCTGGAGGCATCAAATCCAAGGACCATACTTTCAAGAGGCTATTCCGTGGTTACGGACGAAGAAGGAAGAGTAATAAAAAGCGTCTCCGCCCTTAACAAGGGAGACAGGGTCAGAATACAGACTGGAGACGGTTCCGCTGAGGGAAATATAACAAAAGTATTAAGAGGGTAGCGATATGGCAGAGAAGAAGAACAAATCTTTTGAAGAGATTATAAAAAAGCTGGAGGAGACGTCTGAAAAGCTCAAGGGAGATGAGGTTCCCCTGGAGGACGCCATAAGGTACTATGAGGAAGGCATCGGCTATTACAGGGAATGCTGTGAAATCCTTGAAAAAGCCGGTCAGAAAATAGAGACGCTCAGTAAAAAGGGAGGTGCGTAAGCTGATGAGGGACTATACTTTTGATGATTACAGAAGCATTATCGAAGAGCACATTATGGATTTTATTCCCGATGTGGATCATAAAAGCATAACTCTTTACGAATCCATGAAATACAGTCTTTCGTCGGGAGGCAAGAGGATAAGACCTGTGCTTCTCATGGCCGCCTGCGATTTCTGCGGGGGAAAGGTGGAGGAATCCCTTCCTTACGCCTGCGCCATAGAGTATATACACACATATTCTCTTATACACGACGATCTTCCATGTATGGATAACGACGATCTTAGGAGAGGAAAGCCTACCAACCATAAGATATACGGAGAAGCCATGGCCACTCTGGCGGGAGACGGCCTTCAGTCCGCGGCCTTTGAGGCCATGAACAGAGATATGCTCCTCTATCTTGACGATACCAAGGCCTTAAACAGGCGCATACGAGCGGCATACGAAATAAGCAGAGGCTCCGGCTGCAGAGGAATGGTAGCCGGTCAGGTGGCCGATATGGAGGCAGAGGACAAAAGCTGCTCCGGTGAAATGCTTGATTATATTCACATAACAAAGACCGCGGCCCTTATTGTGGCCGCCGTAAAGGCGGGGGCTCAGCTGGGACAGGCTGATGAGGAAACCCTTACTAATCTTACTGTTTACGCTGAAAATCTCGGTCTGGCTTTTCAGATATGCGACGACATACTGGATGTTGAAGGCCAGGAGGAGACCATGGGCAAAAAGACAGGTATGGACGCGGTTAACAACAAGGCCACATACCCCGCTGTCTACGGGCTTTATAAATCAAAGAAAAGACTTGAAGAGCTGACAGACACGGCAATAGGCGCCCTCAGCCAGTACTACGACAACGCCGAGCTGTTTACAAAGCTGGCGAAGCAGCTCGAGGTAAGAGGTAAATAGGATGAACAGATATCTTAAGGAGCATAAATTTCCTCAGGATCTGAAATCAATGGGATATGACGATCTTGAGCTGCTCACATATGAAATAAGAGATTTTCTCATAGATCAGGTTTCAAAGACAGGAGGCCACCTTTCCTCCAATCTGGGGGTGGTGGAGCTTTCCATCGCTCTCCATAAGAGCTTTGATACGCCCAGGGACAAGCTCATATGGGATGTGGGGCATCAGACCTATGTCCACAAGATTCTCACAGGCAGAGGGGACAGGTTTCCCACTCTCAGACAGACGGGCGGAATGAGCGGATTCCCCAAGAGCGGCGAAAGTCCTTACGATCCCTTTGATACGGGTCACAGCAGTACCTCCATATCTCTGGGCCTGGGTCTGGCGGCCGCCAGGGATCTGGCGGGAGAGGATTACAACGTAATTGCCGTAATAGGAGACGGAGCTCTTACGGGAGGCCTTTCCTTTGAGGCTCTCAACAATGTGGGAAACAGCGACACGAAAATGATAGTGGTCCTCAACGACAACGGTATGTCCATAGCTCCCAACACAGGAAGCCTTTCGAAGCATCTGGGCCGCCTGAGAGGGTCGAGAAAGTATATTTCCATGAAGGAGCATATAAAGAAAAATGTTTCGAAGGTGCCTCTCATCGGAGAAGGCGTTGTGGCCGGAATGCAGCATGCCAGAGACTATATAAAATATGCGGTCATAGAAGACGGTGTGCTCTTTGAGGAGCTGGGACTGAAATACTTCGGTCCCATAGACGGACACAATATAAGGGAAATGTGCGAGACCTTTGAAATGGCGGAAGAATGCGACGGGCCTGTGCTGGTACACGTTATGACTCAAAAGGGCAAGGGCTACAGCAAGGCGGAGGCCGATCCCGGAAAATTTCACGGCATAGGGCCCTTTGACATGGAAACAGGAAGGGAAGAAGGCAGGGGCGCCGGCATATCATATTCGAAGATATTCGGCAAAAAGCTTGCGGAGATGGCCGAAAGGGATGAAAAAATCGTAGCCATAAGCGCCGCCATGACCGAGGGAACGGGGCTGGCATCCTTTGGCAGAAAATTTCCCGAAAGGCTCTTTGACGTGGGAATCGCCGAGGGACACGCCGTAACCTTTGCCGCGGGACTGGCAAAGGGAGGCTACAAGCCTTTTGTAGCCATATATTCCACCTTTCTTCAGCGGGCCTACGATCAGATAATGGAGGATGTATGTCTTCAGAAGCTTCCTGTGGTCTTCTGTGTTGACAGGGCCGGAATAGTAGGCGCTGACGGAGAAACTCATCACGGAATATTCGATATAAGCTACCTGAGCCATATGCCCAACATGACCATTATGGCTCCAAAGGACGGAAGAGAGCTGGAGGATATGCTTCAGTACGCTTCGGAAATGAAGGCCCCGTGCGCCATAAGATATCCAAGGGGCGCTGCCGTTGATATGGAGAAAATAAACAAGATACAAAAAGGGCGCTCCCATCAGCTGGCAAGAGGCGGGGATGCCGAAATATGGGCCCTTGGAGCAATGGCGGAAAAGGCCGCGGCCGCGGCGGCGATTCTCAGGGAAAAGAATATAAGCGTAAGCGTTATTAATATGGAGTTCGCAAAGCCCCTTGACAGAGACAGGCTAATGAAGTCCGCCGGCAGATATCCCCTCATAGTTACCCTTGAGGACAACGTGGTGACAGGCGGAGCAGGCGAAAAAATAAGAAGCCTTCTGGCTGATGAGGATGTAAGGGTGGTAAACATAGGCTGGCCCGATAAATTCATAGAGCACGGCACCTGCGAGGAGCTTTACAGAAAATACGGAATGGACGCCCGGTCCATTGCTGAAAGGATAGAAAAAGAACTTGAAAGAAAGGCTTGATATAATTTTAGTTAAAAAGGGTCTCTTTCCTTCAAGAGAAAAGGCCAAGGGATCTGTTATGGCCGGACTGGTATATGTAGACGGCCGCAGGGTGGACAAGCCCGGAGCTCCCGTGGACATTTTCTCGGAAATAACAGTAAAGGAGGAGGCCTGTCCCTATGTAAGCAGAGGAGGCCTTAAGCTGGAAAAGGCTTTAAAGGCCTTTGATATTTCCCCGAAAGGGGCCAGAGCCGCCGATATCGGAGCTTCCACAGGGGGATTTACCGACTGTATGCTTCAGAAGGGGGCTGTCAGCGTTCTGGCTGTAGATGTAGGATACGGCCAGCTTGACTGGAAGCTGCGAAACGATCCGAGAGTTATAAATATGGAAAAGACCAATATAAGATATTTGGATACGGATGCCATTGAGGGCAGCCTCGATCTTATTACCATAGACGTGTCTTTTATTTCTCTCAGACTGGTACTGCCTGTCGCGGCAAGGCTTCTTTCCCATGAGGGAAGCATCCTCTGCCTAGTAAAGCCTCAGTTCGAGGCGGGAAGAGACCAGGTGGGAAAGAAGGGAATAGTGAGGGACCCTTCAGTACATCTTCAGGTGCTGGAGAAGGTCTGTTCCTACGGCGCGGAAAACGGACTGTTTATCTGCGGCCTGGATTTTTCACCGGTAAAGGGAACAAAGGGAAACATAGAATACCTGATGCATTTAAAGAAGAAGCCGCCTCAGAGCCGTATCACAGAGGAGGATATGCGCCGGACAGTATCATTATCCCATGAGATGCTTTCGGATATACGCGCGGCAGGGAAAGGAGAGAAGCAATGAAATTATCACAGAAGGTAGCTGTTATGCAGCATTCGCCAATAAGAAAATTCAACAGGTACGCCAGGGAGGCTGAAGAAAAGGGAATAAAGGTGTATCGTCTCAATATAGGACAGCCTGATGTAAAAACGCCGGAATGCTTTATGGAGGCCGTTAAAAGCTTTGACGAAAAAATCGTGGCTTACGCCGAATCAGAAGGAACCGAATCACTTCAGAGAGCCATATCGGAATACTTTAAAAGATACGGCATTGACTTTAAAAAAGAGGAAATAATGGTTACCGACGGCGGCTCCGAAGCCCTGAGCATGATATTTCATTCCATTTTAGATGAAGGAGATGAGGTTCTCATAGCAGAACCCTTTTATACCAACTACCATAATTTCGTAACGGCGGCCGGAGGAAAAATCGTTCCCCTGACTGCAAAGGCTGAAGACGGATATGATTACGCGAAAAAGGAGCTTATAGAAGGAGCCATAACGGAAAAAACGAGAGCCATATGCTGCACGAGCCCCGGAAATCCCACGGGAAGAGTTCTTTCGGAGGAGGATATGAGGCTCATAGGCGAGCTGGCCCAAAAGCACGATCTATGGATAATATCCGATGAGGTCTACAGAGAATTCGTCTATGACGGAAAAAGGATCACCTCCTTTGGAGCAATGAAGGAATTCAGCGACAGAGTCATTATAGCCGACTCCATATCAAAGAGATTTTCCGCATGCGGAGCAAGAATAGGCTGCATCGCCAGTAAAAATCCCGACATTACAGACGCCATTATGAAGCTGGCTCAGGGCAGACTCAGCAGTCCCACTCTGGAGCAGGTGGGAGCGGCGGCTCTTTACGGTCTCGGAAACGACTATTACAATGAGGTTGTAGAAGAGTACAGGGGCAGGAGAGACGCGGCCTATGAGGAGCTTATGAAGATTCCCGGAGCCTTCTGCTTAAAGCCTGCGGGAGCCTTCTACATGATGGCCAGGCTGCCTGTAGCTGATGTGGAGGATTTTCTCATGTTCCTTCTTACTCAGTTCGAGGACAGGGGGGAGACTGTAATGTTCGCTCCCGCCGAAGGCTTTTATGCCACGCCGGGACTGGGAAAGGACGAAATGCGAATCGCCTACGTGCTCAACAGAGATGATATGAGAAGAGGCGTTGAGCTTATAAGACTGGGAATAGAGAAGTATAACGGGAGGTAGAAAGTGGCGGGAGCAAAGCTGTCACCTATGATGAGACAGTATATGGACATAAAGAAAGACTATGAGGACTGTATACTGTTTTTCAGACTCGGTGATTTTTATGAAATGTTCTTCGAGGACGCCATAACGGCCTCCCGGGAGCTGGAACTTACTTTAACGGGAAAAAACTGCGGACTTGAGGAAAGGGCACCCATGTGCGGAGTTCCCTTTCATTCCGCGGATTCATATATATCGCGCCTTGTGGAAAAGGGGTATAAGGTGGCCATATGCGAACAGACGGAGGATCCCTCTCAGGCAAAGGGCATAGTAAAGAGAGATGTTATACAGATAGTAACTCCCGGCACTGTGCTCAGCAGCTCTATTCTCAATGAAAAGGAAAACAGCTATATCGCTTCGATATTCGCGGGAGACGGCTCCATCGGTCTTTCCTACTGCGACATATCGACGGGAGAAATGAGTCTCACCTCCATAGACGGTCAGGGAAGAAGAGAGGGGCTCATAAACGAGCTTGTTAAGATCAGCGCCAAGGAGGTAATCTGCGACCTTAAAACGGGGCAGGCCATAGACGCGGAAGAAATGAAGCCTGTTACAGAGGCTTATTTTAATATACTCGGCGATGATTATTACAGAGCCGACGCTGTGAGAAGCACCATTAAGAGGCAGTTTAAGGTCACAGGACTGCGCGGTCTGGGAATAGAAGAGGATTCTCCCGCCGAGATGGCTCTGGGAGCTCTCATTATATATCTTATGGATACCCAGAAGGGGAATTTAAATCACATAAAGACCCTGCGGGTCTACACCATGGGCAGTCATATGTCCCTTGATAAATCCACCATTAAAAATCTGGAGCTTACGGAAACTCTCTTTGAAAAAAAGCTTCAGGGCTCTCTTCTGGGAGTCCTGGACAAGACCCACACAGCCATGGGCTCCAGAAAGATGAAGCAGTGGATCAAGGAGCCTCTCAACGATGTTGATAAAATAAACCGGCGGCTGGACGCTGTGGAGCTTCTCTTCGACGATGTGCTGCTGCGCAACAATATAAGGGAGCATTTAAAGAGAATCTACGACTTCGAACGGCTTACAGGCAAAATCGCCACAGGCAGCGCCAACGGAAGGGATCTTGTCGCCCTGAGAAATTCATGCGGAGTTCTTCCTGACATAAAGTCGGAGATAGCCGATGCCGGAGCGCCTCTTCTCAGAGATATAGGTGAAAGAGCAGGCGATCTTGAGGAGGTATACAGGCTTATAGACGACGCCATAGGAGAGGATCCGCCCTTCTCTGTAAAAGAGGGCAATCTCATAAAGGAAGGCTTTTCCCGGGAGCTGGATAATCTGAAAAACTCCATTAAGGATGCCAGAGAATGGATAGCGGGACTTGAAGGCAGCGAGCGTGAAAGGACCGGCATAAAGAATCTCAAGGTGGGGTACAACAAGGTCTTCGGCTATTATCTGGAGGTGACCAGATCATACTTTGATCTGATTCCCGATAATTACATAAGAAAGCAGACTCTGGCCAACTGCGAAAGATTTATAACCCCCGAGCTCAAGGAGACGGAGCGACTTGTTCTCAACGCTGAAGCCAAAATAAACGATATGGAATATACCCTTTTCACGGACCTTCGAGAGAGTCTTCAGGCGTACATTGAGGAAATACAGGCCACCTCAAGAGCCATGGCCGAGCTTGACGTTCTCTGCGCCTTCGCCGAAGTAAGCGATAAAAACGGGTACGTAAGGCCTGCTGTGGACAGAGGAGATGAAATAGAAATACGCCAGGGGAGGCATCCGGTTATAGAACAGACCATAAGGGATGGAGTCTTCGTAAAAAACGACGTCTATATGGATAAAAAGGACCAGAGCCTTCTCCTCATAACCGGTCCCAACATGTCGGGCAAATCCACCTATATGAGACAGACCGCCCTTATAATTCTCATGGCCCAGGCAGGCTGCTTTATTCCGGGAGACTACGCTCACATAGGCGTATGCGACAGGATCTTTACAAGAATAGGGGCTTCAGACAATCTGTCCCAGGGACAGAGCACCTTCTTCGTTGAAATGAGTGAGCTGGCATATATACTGAATACCGCCACCGAAAGAAGCTTTGTCATACTGGATGAAATAGGAAGAGGCACCAGCACATACGACGGCCTGTCCATAGCATGGGCCGCCGCCGAATATCTCTGCGGCAGCGGCAGGAGCATAAGGACTCTTTTCGCCACTCATTACCATGAGATGACGGCTCTGGAAGGAGCTGTGCCGGGAGTGAGGAATTTTAACGTTGATGTAACCGAAGAAAACGGAGATATAGTTTTTCTTCATAAGATAGTAGAGGGAAGCGCCAGCAGAAGCTACGGGATTCATGTGGCCAAGCTGGCCGGAGTTCCGACAGAGCTTCTGCAAAGGGCTCAGGAGCGTCTGAGAGAGCTTGAATCATCGGAAAATACCGCCGAAGGAAAGGAAGAGCCCGCCCAGGAGCAGCTTTCATTTTTCACGGCGGCGCCCCATCCCCTTGTTTCCATGATAAGGAATCTGGATCTGATGAACCTTACGCCTTCCCAGGCCCTTAAAATACTGGAGGATATTAAGAAGCAGGTATGATACGTGTTCTGGAAAAAAACATAGCCGATAAAATAGCGGCAGGAGAGGTTATCGACAGACCTGTGTCCATTGTAAAGGAGCTTCTGGAGAATTCCATAGACGCGGGAGCTGATGCTGTAACAGTGGAAATAAGCAGAGGAGGAAAGTCATATATACGTGTTACCGATAACGGCTGCGGAATAGAAAAGGATGATGCGGAAATCGCCTTCAGACGCCACGCCACAAGTAAAATAGAATCCGCGAGGGATCTGGATGCGGTGGAGACTCTGGGATTCAGAGGAGAAGCCCTTGCCAGTATATGCGCTGTGTCAAGAGTTGAGATGATAACAAGAACAAAAGAGGCCAGAGCGGGAAGAAGAATAGCGGCGGAGGGCAGTGAAATCCTTGAAAACATCCCCGCAGGCTGCCCTGAAGGAACCACGGTAACGGTGAGAGACCTTTTCTACAACGTGCCCGCCAGGCGGAAGTTCCTCTCCTCTGATAATTCGGAGGCCAGAAGAATAACGGATATGGTCTCAAGAATAGCCATGGCCTATCCAAACATAAGAATCTCTTTTATAAACAATGGAAAAAAGGTGTTTGTAACTCAGGGCAAAGGGAATCTTCTGAGAAATATAATAAGCGTATACGGCAGCGATCTCGGAAGAGATCTTCTGCCTGTACATATGAAAAGAGACGATTTTACCGTTGAAGGCTTTGTTTCCATTCCCGCGGCCTCCGCTCCTTCCAGAAGCCGTCAGATTTTCTGTGTCAACGGCAGAATTATATCCAGCAGGGTTATGGAGGCGGGTCTGGAGGAAGCATACAGAGAAAAGCTTTTTACAGGAAGGTTTCCGGCGGGATTCATTTTTCTTTCAATGCCTCCGGAAAAAACAGACGTCAATATACATCCCACAAAGAAGGAAATCCGTTTTGACGACAGCCTGCAGGTAGAAGAGGTAATAAGGGACGCCGTAAGGATGGCGCTGGAGAGAAAGGAAGCCCTGCCCCAGGTAAAGGCCGAAAGCATACGCCGTCCGGATGAAAAGCCTTACACCGCGGAGGACAGACCTTCAAAGGCTCCTTCGGAGTCTGAGTGGAAGGACAAAGGCGAACAGGTTGACATAAAAAATATATTGTCAAACATGCGCCGGGAGGAGGAATACAGGTCTCATGTGGAGGAGGAAAAGCTTTCAAAGCTGGAGGAAGAGCTGAGGCCGGAAAGAGCGCCTTCAAGGCCCTTTGATTTTGAAAATCTGAAATATATGGGGATAATTTTCAGAACCTATATTCTGGCTGTTGACGAAAGCTGCTTTTACCTTATAGATCAGCATGCCGCCCATGAGAGGGTGTTTTATGAAAAGCTTCTCAGCCAGTACAATGCTTCGGAAAAATCATCCCAGCAGCTGCTTACTCCCATGAGCTTCGATGTGGCAGCCTATGTGGCTGAGGATGAGGACAAATGGATAGGCGAGCTTCTTAAGATGGGATATGAAATAGAAAGCTTCGGAGAAAGAACATATATTGTCAGAGCGGTTCCTGCCTTTATGGGTACGGGAGAGGCTGAGGACTTTCTCAGGGATGTGTTCAGCCAGCTGGAGGATAGAAGGGACCTTTCAGACAGAAAATCTCTTGAAAGGCTCATAACGCGGTCCTGCAGAAGCGCCGTAAAGGGCGGTGATTCTCTTAAGGAGGAGGAGACCGCGGCCCTTATAAGGGACCTGAAGGCCTGCGTCAACCCCTTTTCCTGTCCTCACGGAAGGCCTACCTTCATAAGAATGACAAGATATGAAATAGAAAAGATGTTTAAAAGAGTTTAAGAAGTAATCGTTATGGACAAAATCATTGCTGTAGCAGGACCCACGGCAGTGGGTAAAACAAAGTTCGCCATAGAAATCGCCAGGGCGTTTAACGGGGAAATAGTTTCCTGCGATTCCATGCAGATATATAAGTATATGGATATAGGAAGCGCCAAGCCATCTCCCGAGGAAAGGGCCGCGGTCCCCCATTATCTGGTGGATACCGTAGACCCCAGGGAGAGCTTTTCCGTTGCCAGATATCAGAAAATGGCCAGATCCGCCATAGAAAGCATACTGGCAAGAGGTCGCCTTCCCGTTGTCTCAGGCGGTACCGGGCTGTATCTCAACGCCATACTTTACCCTATGGATTTTTCCGATTCTCCCGGGGACAGCGCCTACAGACAGAGGCTTGAGGAAATCTGTCAAAGAGAGGGAAAGGAATCTCTTCATAAAATGCTGAGGGAGCTGGATCCCGAAGCGGCGGAAGGCATACACGTCAATAATACCAGGAAAATAATAAGAGCCCTTGAGAGAATAAATCAGGGCGAGAAAAAAATAAGAGCCTTCAGAGCCGTGGAAAAAATGGATACCTGCTACGACGCTGTTCTCATAGGACTTACCCGCCGAAGAGACGAGCTTTACGACAGAATAAACAGACGTGTGGACGATCTTATGGACA
>DVMP01000153.1 GCA_018714925.1 Candidatus Allocopromorpha excrementigallinarum | reverse complement strand
ATAGAGCCGGAAAAGGAAGTGCTGATTATGGTGGCTCCCAGAGAGAAAACCGACGCCATCGTAGAGGCGGTCAATGACAGGATGAAAATATCCGAGCCGGGCAACGGCATTATGATGGTTCAGGAGGTCAGTAAAATTTACGGCACCAGTATCTGACGGGGCTTTTATCAGACGGACTGTTATTGACACAGGCTGCCTGTTTATGGTAAGCTATTGTATAAATAACTGAACATTCGGATGAAGGATCCAAGAGAGATCGCCTAAAGGGCGGCGCCGAAGGGGCAAAAGGCTACTTGAAACTCTCAGGCAAAAGGTATTGGGTCCGGACGAAGCTCTGGATAGTATGGACAGTAATAGACAGGGAATACCGGCCATTTTTTTGGCGCGATATTCCCTGTGTTTTTTTGGAGGAAATTGCTGAAGAGAAAAAAATCAGGAGGAAGATTATGGAATTAAAAACCCCTCTTTACGATGCTCATGTGAGAGCGGGAGGAAAAATGGTGCCTTTCGCAGGATACCTTCTGCCGGTTCAATACGCTTCCGGCGTAATCAGAGAGCACATGGCAGTACGCCGGGCGGCGGGGCTCTTTGACGTTTCCCATATGGGAGAGGTGATCTGCGAGGGAGAAAGGGCCCTTGAAAACCTGCAGCTGCTTCTTACCAATGATTTTTCCGGTATGGCTGACGGCCAGGCAAGATACAGTCCCATGTGCAATGACAGAGGAGGCACCGTGGATGATCTCATCGTTTACAGAGAAAGGGAAAACAGATATCTCATAGTTGTCAACGCGGCCAACAGAGAAAAGGACTACAGATGGATGAAGGATCACGCTCTGGGAGATACGGTTTTCACCGATGTATCCGATGATTACGCCCAGATAGCCCTTCAGGGGCCGAAGGCCATTGACATACTGGCAAAAATTGCGGGAGAGGAGAGCATTCCAAAGAAATATTATCACGGAGTCTTCGGAGCTGAAGCTGCGGGAATCCCGTGTATGATATCAAGAACCGGATATACGGGAGAACCGGGCGTTGAAATATACCTGGCCGCGGAAAAAGCCGAGGAAATGTGGGAGACTCTTCTGGAAAAGGGAAAGGAAGAGGGGCTTATTCCGTGCGGTCTGGGGGCGCGAGATACACTCAGAATGGAGGCGGCCATGCCTCTTTACGGCCATGAGATGGATGAGGATATAACTCCGCTGGAAACAGGTCTGGCCTTTGCCGTTAAAATGGGCAAGGAGGATTTTATAGGCAAAAAAGCTCTTGAAGAGAAGGGCGAGCCCAGGCTTATGAGAGTGGGAATGAAGGCTACGGGAAGAGGTATAATAAGAGAGAGCCAGGAGGTTTACAGGGATGGAAGGCTTATAGGCAGAACCACCTCGGGAACCCACTGTCCTTATCTGGGATATCCGGCGGCCATGGCTCTCATAGAAACAGGAGCCGCGAAGACGGGAGACAAGGTAGAGGCTGATGTAAGAGGAAGAAGAGTGGAGGCTGAGATAGTGCCCCTTCCTTTTTACAGCAGAAAAAAGTGAGTTTATAAAACATATGAATCTGAAAGGAGAACATATCAATGGAACTGAGAGATGAACTGAAGTACACGGCGTCCCACGAATGGGTGAAGGAGGAAGGAGATCAGGTGGTAATAGGCCTGACGGATTACGCTCAGTCGGAGCTGGGGGATCTGGTCTTTGTAAACCTTCCTCAGGAGGGAGACGAGGTGACAAAGGGAGAGGCCTTCGCCGATGTGGAATCGGTAAAGGCTGTATCGGACGTCTACAGTCCTGTAACAGGCGTGGTAAGCGAAATAAACGAGGAGCTTATGGATGCTCCGGAAATGATAAACGAGTCTCCATACGACGCGTGGCTTGTTAAGGTTTCCCAGGTGACGGAGACAGAAGACCTTATGTCCGCTGAGGAGTACGGTGAATCTGTTGAAAAGGAAAATGAATAGATAAAAGGAGGCACTGGACATATGGGTAAATATACGCCCAACGGGGAAAATGAGCGCCGGGAGATGCTGGAGGTTATCGGCGCGGGAGCTTTGGAGGAGCTGTTTTCCGATATTCCCTCCCAGGTGAGAGCCGGAGAGCTTGAGGGGCTGCCTGAGGGGGCCTCGGAGCTTGAGGTCATGAGAAGGATGAAAAAGACAGCGGATAAAAACAGAGTTTTTCCGACTGTTTTCAGAGGCGCGGGCGCTTACCGCCACTACATACCGGCTATGGTGAAAAACGTTATTTCCAAGGAAAACTTTCAGACAGCCTATACTCCTTATCAGGCGGAAATAAGCCAGGGTATACTTCAGTCCATATTTGAGTATCAGACTATGATATGCGATATTACGGGAATGGACGTTTCCAACGCTTCCGTGTACGACGGAGCGTCGGCGGCAGCGGAGGCTGTTTCCATGTGCAGGGAGAGAAAAAGAAATAAGGCACTGGTATCGGCGGCGGTAAATCCATACGCTGTTGAGACCATAAAAACCTACTGCTTCGGAAACGGCATGGAGCTTGAGATAGTACCTGTCAGAGACGGAGTGACGGATACCGGATACATAAGAGATCATATGGATGAGTCGGTTGCCTGTGTGCTGATACAGAGCCCCAATTATTACGGAAATATAGAAAGGGCAGAGGAGGCAGGCGAGATTGCTCACGCGGGAGGAGCCAAATTCATAATGAGCGTAAATCCCATTTCTCTGGGCGTACTGAAATCGCCGGGAGAGCTGGGGGCCGATATTGCTGTGGGAGAGGGCCAGCCTCTGGGCCTGCCTCTTTCCTTCGGCGGACCTTACCTGGGATTTATGGCCTGCAGAGAAAAGCTGATGCGAAAGCTGCCGGGAAGAATAGTCGGACAGACTGAGGATCACAAGGGAAGGACCGGCTATGTTCTGACCCTTCAGGCCAGGGAGCAGCACATAAGGAGAGAAAAGGCCTCCAGCAATATATGCTCCAATCAGGCTCTCTGTGCTCTGGCGGCGGGAGTTTACCTTTCTGTCATGGGAAATGAGGGCCTGAAAAAGGCTGCCGTACAGTGTATGTCAAAGGCTCATTATCTGGCGGAGGGCCTTGAGTCCATAGGGTTTACCGTTGAGAATAAAGGCGAGTTTTTCCATGAGTTTGTCACGGCCTCTTCAAAGGACTCTGATGAAGCGCTTCGAAGGCTGGAGGATGCCGGCATACTCGGAGGATATCCTCTGGGAGACGGAAGGCTTCTCTGGTGCTGTACGGAGCTTAACACCAGAGAAGAGATGGATAAAGTCATCGGAATACTTAAGGAGGTGTAGCCGTGCTTATATTTGAAAAGAGCAGAAAGGGAAGAGGCTGCGACGTGCTGCCTGAATGCGACGTTAAGACAGTGCTGCCCTCGGATGCCAATATGAGAAAAGAAGAGCTCCATCTTCCGGAGGTGTCTGAGCCTGAAATAAGCAGACATTATTCGGAGCTGGCGAGAAAATCCCACGGAGTAAACGACGGCTTCTATCCTCTCGGGTCCTGTACCATGAAATACAACCCGAGAGTAAACGAGGAGGCAGCTTCTCTCTGCGGCTTTACGGATATTCATCCTCTTCAGCCTGAGGAGACGGTTCAGGGCTGTATGGAGGTGCTGAAAACAGCGGAGGCTTATCTCTGTGAAATAACGGGCATGGACAACATGACCTTCCAGCCGGCGGCGGGAGCTCACGGTGAATTTACGGGGCTGCTTCTTATGAAGGCATATCATGAAAGCAGAAACGACGGAGGAAGAAGGAAAATAATAGTGCCCGACTCAGCTCACGGAACAAACCCGGCCAGCGCGGCAATGGCTGAGTACTCTGTGGTAACGGTTCCCTCAGGAGAGGATGGCTGTGTGGACATAGAAAAGCTGAAGGAAGCCGCGGGAGATGATGTTGCCGGAATAATGCTGACAAACCCCAACACTCTCGGGCTCTTTGACAGAAACATCCTTGAGATTACCGAGATAATACACGGATGCGGCGGTCTGTGCTACTATGACGGGGCCAATCTTAACGCTGTTATGGGGATAACCAGGCCGGGAGACATGGGCTTTGACATAGTTCATCTCAATCTTCACAAGACCTTCTCCACGCCTCACGGAGGCGGCGGCCCGGGAAGCGGCCCGGTGGGATGCAAGAAGTTCCTTTCGGAGTTTCTTCCTTCATTTCTTGTTAAGGGAGAGGACAAGCTGACCTTTGAAAAGCCTTCCCGCAGTATAGGAGAGGTGAAGAGCTTTTACGGCAATTTTACTGTGGTTGTAAAGGCCCTTACCTATATTCTCACTCTCGGCCGGGAGGGAATAAAGGATGCAGCCGAAAACGCCGTTCTCAACGCCAACTATATGATGGCGAAGCTGAAGGATATATATCCTATGGCGTGCCGGGGCTTCTGTATGCACGAGTTTGTAATGAGCCTTTCCCAGCTTAAGAAGGAGACGGGGATGACAGCCATGGATATAGCCAAGGGTCTTCTTGATCATGGAATACATCCTCCTACAATGTATTTCCCTCTCATAGTGGATGAGGCCCTTATGGCAGAGCCTACGGAAACGGAATCAAAGGAAACCATAGATGAAGCCGCGGCTGTGTTCAGAGAGCTCTTTGAGACGGCAAGGACCTCGCCTGAGCTGCTTCATCAGGCGCCTGTGAAAACGCTTGTGACAAGGCTGGATGAGGTTAAGGCCGCAAGACATCCTGTACTGAGATACAGGTAAGGAGACGCCATGGAAAAGAATTTCGATTTAATAATAATAGGAGGGGGCCCCGCGGGGTACGTGGCCGCCATAAAGGCGGCCAGGAAGGGGCTTGATACGGTTCTTGTCGAGCGTGACAAAGTAGGTGGAACGTGCCTTAACAGAGGCTGCATCCCAGCCAAGGCCATGCTTCACGCCTCTGATCTCTACAGGGAGCTTCTCGGAAGCCGGCCCTTCGGAATAAAGGCTGAGGAGACCTCCTTTGATTACGGAGGGATACTCAGATATAAGGAGGAAACATCGGAGAGCCTCGTGGAGGGTATAAAAAAGCTTCTGAAGGCCAACGGCGTGACCCTTACGGAAGGAACCGGCCGCCTTAAGGCGGGCCGCGTGGTTGAGGTTACCGGGCCTTCGGGAGAAAAGGAGCTTTTCCACGGTGAAAGGATACTTCTCGCCTCAGGCTCAGAGCCTTTTGTACCGCCTGTGGAAGGCCGCGATCTTGAGGGAGTAATAACCAGCGATGAGCTGTTTGCCCTCGAAACGCTTCCAGAAAGTCTGGTGATTATAGGAGGAGGAGTCATAGGCGCTGAATTCGCCCAGATATTTTCGGGCCTGGGAAGCAGGGTGACGGTTATAGAGGCCATGGACAGAATTCTTCCGGGAATGGACAGGGAGATATCACAGAATCTTAAGCTCATAATGAAGAAAAGAGGAGTGGATATACGCACCTCCACCCAGGTGGAAAAAATAGAAAGAGCCGGAGAAAATCTCAGATGTCTCGTCTCACATAAGGAAACCCGGGAGGAGATAGAAGGACAGTATGTTCTCTGGGCCGTGGGAAGAATTCCTCACACTGAAGGACTTTTTGACGAGGGCCTTAACATAAAGATGGAAAAAGGCAGAATAGTAACAGATGAAAGATTTATGACAGGAGAAGAAGGAGTTTACGCGGCGGGAGATATAACAGAGGGAATACAGCTGGCCCACAGAGCCAGCGCCCAGGCTGCCGCGGCTGTGGCCTTTATGACAGGACAGGCTCCTGAAGCGGATCTGGAGACAATTCCCTCATGTATATATACGGAGCCGGAGATCGCCTCAGTGGGAATAACCGCCGACGAGGCGAAAAGGGCAGGAATAGAAGCCGACACCGGCAAGTTCATAATGAGCGCCAACGGAAGAAGCCTTATATCAAAGGAGGAGAGGGGCTTCATAAAGGTGGTGGCCGAAAGAAAAACAGGACGTATTCTGGGGGCACAGATGATGTGCGCCAGAGCAACTGACATGATAGAGGAGATAGGGACGGCTGTCTCAAACGGTCTTACGGCGGCTCAGCTGAAAAGGACCGTGCGCCCTCATCCTACCTATAACGAGGGACTGGGGGAGGCTCTTGAGGATCTTACGGGGGAGGCCGTTCATATAGCTCCGGGAAAGAGAAGATAATCATGGTGGATATAAAAAACACGAGGAAAGCGCCTTTTTCGGAAAACATAAGACTGAGGGAGGACGGTAAGGCGGTAGTCATACTGGATCAGACCATGCTCCCTTCAGGTACGGTGTACGCGCAGCTGAAAACACCGGAGGAAATGTATGAGGCTATAAGCAGCCTCAAGGTAAGAGGCGCTCCCGCCATAGGAATATTCGCGGCCTACTGTATGTATGTTACAGGAGCGGAGACGGCCGGGCAGAATCCGCCGGGAGACGAGTTTCTTGAAAGGCTTGAAAAACACGGTGAATACCTGAAAAGCTCCCGGCCGACGGCCGTCAACCTTTCCTGGGCTGTTGACAGGATGCTGAAGAAGGCCGCGGAAGAGATAAAAAGGGGAAGCGGCCCGTCCCAGGCGGCGGAGGCTCTTAGGGAGGAGGCATTCCAGATACACAGGGAGGATATAGCCATGTGCAGGAAGATATCTCAGCACGGCCTCAGCCTCATAAAGGACGGGGATGGCATTCTGACCCACTGTAACGCGGGTCCTCTGGCAACCTCTCAATACGGGACAGCCCTGGGACCGATTCTTCTGGGAAAGGAAATGGGAATGGAGTTTCATGTCTTCGCCGATGAGACGAGACCTCTGCTGCAGGGAGCCCGTCTTACAGCCTACGAGCTGCAGAAGGCGGGAGTGGATGTGACTCTCATATGTGACAACATGGCCTCTCTTGTGATGAAAAACGGCTGGGTTCAGGCATGTTTTGTAGGCTGTGACAGAATAGCGGCAAATGGCGATACAGCCAATAAAATAGGCACCTCCGGAGTAGCCGTCCTGGCTGCTTATTACGGGATCCCCTTTTATGTGCTGGGTCCTACCTCCACAATAGACCTGAGCTGTTCATCCGGAAAGGATATTCCCATAGAGGTGAGGGATGGCGCCGAGATCAAAGAGCTGTTCTATGAAAGACCGTCGGCCCTGCCTGAGGTGAAGTGCTATAATCCCGCCTTTGATGTAACGGACAGCAGTCTTATAACGGCCATAGTCACGGAAAAGGGAATATGCAGGCCTCCCTTTGAGGCTTCCATCAGATCACAGCTCCGAGGAGGGGCGTGATTGAAATATTATCATATCCTCACCTATTATAACGATGCTGCTCCAGGGCAGCTCGTAGGTGTCAGAAAAGCTTTTTTTCATAAAACCGGTACTCTGAAGTGACGGAACGAGTACCGATTTTATTTTTCCGCTTTTTTTGTCAAATATCATTTCGGCATCCCAGAGCTGTCCGTAGCTGCTTCCTGTGGAGAGATCGACGATCTCCTTGTTTCCTATTTCACTCAGTCGCATAACAAACTCCTTTAAGGTAATAATATTAATAATATTAACGGGAAGAGAGGAATATGAAAGTGAAAGAGAAGGATGCTGAAAAAAACAGAGAAAACGAGGGTCAGGAGGCACAGGACCTTATAAAGGAGCTGGGTATGCTGACAGCCGGAACGGATTTTAAAAGCGATATCTGTTACATTACAGTAATAGGAAGCATAGAAGGGCATACGGCTCTTCCGGCGGATAACAAGACGACTAAATACGAGCACCTTATACCTCAGCTTATAGCGGTGGAGGAGAACCCTGAGATAAAGGGGCTTCTGGTAATTCTCAACACTGTGGGAGGAGACGTGGAGGCGGGTCTGGCCCTTTCGGAAATGATAGCCACCGTCTCAAAGCCCTCGGTGTCTCTGGTTCTCGGAGGAGGCCACAGCATAGGAATACCTCTGGCCGCGGCCACGGACTATTCCTTTATAGCCAGAACAGCTACCATGACACTTCATCCCATAAGAACCACGGGGCTTGTAATAACCTCCGAGACCACCTTCGACTACATGAGAAAGACACAGGAAAGAGTAATAGATTTTATTGTCGATCATTCCCGGGCAGAGCGTGAAAGGATCGTGAAGCTGATAAACTGCAGCGACAACATGTCCAACGACGTGGGAACCATACTCTTCGGAAGGGAAGCCGTAGAAGCCGGGATTATAGATGAAGAAGGAGGACTGAAGCACGCTGTAAGGGAGCTGAGGAGGCGTATAGAAAAAACAATTGATTGACCGGGGTTTATATGGTAAAATATGGAAAATAAAAGGAGGGAGGGGCAGAGAATATGGAAAACATTTCCCTGGCAATAGTAAGCGATGACAGGGATTACGGAAGAAGCCTGGGATTCGCGCTTCTCAGCGTTTATGAAGGCTTCAGCGTAAGGGTTATGGGAAAAGAAGATTACCGCGCCCTGGCGGACAGTGAAAATTTCGGCCTTGTGCTGTGGGATGGAGAAGAGGAGGAGCCTCATACCCTTAACACAGTGTATCTGGATGAAAGGAGCGGGAGCGGAGGCGAAAACACGGGA
This sequence comes from Candidatus Allocopromorpha excrementigallinarum, assembly GCA_018714925.1. Classification (GTDB taxonomy): domain Bacteria; phylum Bacillota; class Clostridia; order Peptostreptococcales; family Anaerovoracaceae; genus Lentihominibacter; species Lentihominibacter excrementigallinarum. The sequence continues at coordinate 29,525 of DVMP01000153.1, read as the reverse complement.
AAGGCATTTAAGCTGTGGAGGTACGCTCCCGCGCGGGATACGGTCCCGGATATACTGAAGATTTACGGAGAAATCACAGGAAAAAAGGACGCGGCGACGGGGCGGCTGGAAACAGGGCTGGTATGCTTTTCAGCCTGGAGCGGAGGCGTCGGCTGCACTGCTCTCGCCGCCGCGGTGGGAAGGGAGCTGAGTCTCGTCTGCGGTCTGAAAGCTCTGTACATTTCCTTTGAGCCTGTTGAATCCACGGCAGCCTTAATGAAATATGAGGGAGGCGGAAGAGGCATAGGAAGATATCTCTATGAGCTGAGTAAAAAAGGAAAGGCTCCGCCTCCGGAGGAGTATATTATAAGAGACGACTTTGGAATGGAGGCCTTCATTCCTTCAGAAGGCCTGAATCCCGTCAGGTATCTGAACAGAGAAGAAACAGAAATATTTCTTTCCGCCGCGCAGGAGGCGGGACATTACGACATAATTGTGGCCGATATGGGAACCTGTCTTTCGGAAGCATGTCTGTGGCTTATGGAAAGGGCGGGAAAAATCTGCTTTGTTTCAGCGGAGGGAAGAAGAAGCCCCAAGGAAAAGGGATACATAAAAAACCTCAGATTATCCCGTGGAGGGGATATAGAGAAAAAGGCTGTTTTTGTCCGCAATATGGCGGAAAAGGGCGGACAGGAGGAAGGCTTTCTGAGAGTGAGAAAAAAGGAGGGAGCGGACTGGAGCGGCCCTTCGGAAGGCGGCTTCGGAGAGGATGTGGCGCGGCTTACAAGGGCGCTTCTGGAATTTTAAAACTAAATATCTTAATAAAATCTTAATATTTTTTTAACTTAAATTTCCTTTTTAGATAAAGCTGGGTGGTTTAACATAGATAAGTAAAATATTTTTAAAATCAATGTTAAATAACTGTAAAAACAGACACTGAAGCGAGAAGGAGCAAAGATATGAGTACGGAAGCTGTACAGATGATAATGACGCTGCTGGGAGGCCTGGCCCTGTTTATATACGGTATGAACCTTATGAGCGACGGCCTGCAGAAATCAGCGGGAGATAAGATGCGAAAGATCCTGGCTGTCCTCACTAAAAATCCTATTATGGGAGTTGTGGCGGGAGCCCTGTGCACAGCGGTTCTTCAGAGCAGCAGCGCGACGACTGTAATGGTCATAGGCTTTGTAAGCGCAGGTCTTATGAAGCTGCCTCAGGCCATAAGCGTTGTCTTCGGAGCCAATATAGGGACTACAATAACAGCTCAGCTCATAGCCTTTAACATAGGAGATTACGCGTGGATTTTTGTGGTGGCCGGTTTTATTATGTTTTTCTTTATGAAAAGGAAGGAGCTGCTTACCTACATAGGGCAGACAGCCTTTGGCTTCGGCCTTCTTTTTGTGGGAATAAACATAATGAGCGATACAATGGCGCCCCTGGCGGACTCGCCCGTCTTCATAGACCTGATGCTTAAGGTTCAGGACATACCTGTTCTGGGAATACTCCTGGGAACTCTCATGACTGTAGTGGTGCAGAGCAGCTCTGCTACAATAGCCGTGCTTCAGAATCTGGCCGCAACTGCGGGTCCTGACGGAGTATCGAGTATTATAGGACTTCAGGGGGCGCTCCCGATACTTTTCGGAGACAACATAGGAACCACCATAACGGCTGTTCTGGCATCTATAGGCGGCTCTGTGGCGGCAAAGAGAACGGCGGCGGCACACGTTGTCTTTAACGCCACGGGAACCTTTATATTCGTATGGTTTATTCCTGTATACGCCAGGTTCATAGAATTGATTTCACCTAAGGGTCCTGAGGTTGAGGTAATCGCCAGACAGATAGCCAATGCCCATCTCTGCTTTAATCTCTTTAATACCCTCCTCTGGCTCCCGTTCATATGGTTCCTTGTTAAAATCGTTACCAAGATCGTACCCGACAGGGGAAGGGACAAGCTTCCCACAGATCCTGTCTTCCTTGACAGCAACGTGCTGGAAAGGCCCTTCGCGGCCATACACCTGGCCACAAAGGAGCTTACAAGGCTGGGCAGGATGACCATGGAAATGCTGGTATCGGCACAGAAGGCCTTTATAGGTGGCGATATGAAGGAAGTTAACAAGGTAATAGAAAACGAAAAAACAGTTAACGGCCTTCAGAGAAAGATCGTAAATTATCTTTCGGACATGTTCACCGTGGAGACCATAACGGAAGAGCAGGCCACGAGGGTTTCGGGGCTGCTTCACGTGGCGGCTGATATTGAGCATGTCGGCGATCACTGTAAAAATATAGCCGAATTTGCCGAGGAAAAAATAAGAAATGCCTATGAATTTTCCGACGAGGCCTATTCCGAGCTTTACAGCTGCTTTGATCTTGCCAAGAAGATGACCTCCGAGAGCATCGCGGCTCTGGAAAACGGCGACAAGGATATAGCGAGAAATATAAAGAAGCTGGAGCACGAGATGAACGCCAGGGAAAAGCAGCTGAGAAAGCACCACATGGTAAGGCTCAATCAGAAAAGATGCTCGCCGGAATTTACCGTGGTTTATACGGATGTCCTTCATAATATTGAGAAGATAGGCGATTACTGTGACAACATAGCGGACTCGGTGCTTGAGGAAAAAGAAGAAAAACCGCCGTTGAGTAAAGAACAATGATATGTTAGAATTATATAGGAGGGGTACGACGAGAGAGGAAGCACATATCATGAAAAAGATCCTTATAGTGGAAGATGAACCTAATATCAGAGAGCTGGTGCTTTACAACCTTAAAACCAACGGATATGAAGGCATCGGCGCTGAAGACGGTATAATGGGCATTACAAAGGTGCATCTGGAAAAGCCGGATCTCATACTTCTTGATATAATGCTTCCCGAAAAAAACGGTTACGATATATGCAGGGAGCTGAGAGAGGAGGGCAATAACACGCCTATAATAATGATTACAGCCAAGACAGAAGAGGTTGACAAGGTGCTGGGCCTTGAATTCGGGGCTGACGATTACATCTCAAAGCCCTTCGGCATAAGGGAGCTGATGGCCAGAATAAAAGCCGTCCTCAGAAGATACAACGTCACGTCGGCGTCAGGTGAGGAGGAGACGGTTATTTCCGTCAGGGACCTTAACATAAACGTTGAGCGCCATGAGGTAAAGGTGGGACAAAAGGAAATCGACCTTACCTTAAAGGAATTCGAGCTTCTCAAATGCCTTATGGAAAACAGAGGCCATGTTTTCACCAGGGACCAGCTTCTGAACAGCGTATGGGGCATTGATTACGCAGGCGAGACGAGAACCGTGGATGTTCACATAAGACATCTGAGACAGAAGCTGTCCTCAGGCGGCAAGGAGGATGAATATATCGAAACCATCAGGGGAAAAGGATATAAAGCAAAATGAAAAAAAGATTTCTGGTTTTAGCGGTGGAGACCATCGCGGTCAGTTTGATTTCATTGTTCTTTGTATGGAAGTTTTATCTTGAACCGGGGCTTTCCGGCGGATCGGGATCGCCGGAGGAAATTACAGGCAGAGGAATAGCCGTAGCAGCGGCTGTACTGGCTTCTTTGTTGATTCTTATATCTGTTCAAGGGTACTTTTACATAATAGCGCCGTATCAGAAAGCCGTTAAAAGGCTTGAGCTTTCCGTGGAAGAGAATAAAAAATCGGATCAGATAAGGAAGGAATTTGTGGCTAACGTCAGTCATGAGCTTAAGACTCCCCTTACATCAATTTCCGGCTTTATAGAAACTCTCCAGGCGGGGGCTGAAAACGATCCTGAAATAAGGTCCAGATTTATAGACATAATAGCCATAGAGACCTCCAGGCTCAAAAGGCTCATAGAGGACCTGCTGGTGCTTTCGGACATAGAAAACAAGAGGGATTCCGAATACAGGGAGTTTGACGGAGCCAAAGCCATAGAGAGCACTGTCGAGACACTTAAGCCGATAGCTGACAATAAAAAAATAAATATCATTATGCAGACAGGAGAGAATATAAATATTAAAGGCTCCGAGGACAGATTCTGTCAGATGATGTTAAACCTTATTGAAAACGCTATCAAGTATTCCAATGAAAATTCCAGGATATGGATAAAGGCTGTCAATCAGGACGGAAGGATAACGGTAAGCGTAAAAGACGAAGGAATAGGCATAGATGAAGAGCATCATCAGAGGCTGTTCGAAAGGTTTTATCGTGTAGACAAGTCGAGATCAAAGAAGGCGGGAGGAACAGGCCTGGGTCTTTCCATAGTGAAGCACATAGCCGTACTCTTTAACGCCACACTTAAGGTGGAGAGCAAGCTGGGAGAAGGTTCAGAATTTTTCGTTATATTCACAGAAGACGGATAAAATCCATCTTTGGCAGAAAGGAGTTCGGCATTTGGAACTTGATTATTTAATTTCTGATCTTGCGCTAATCCTCATAGTTGCCGGCATAATGACGGTAATTTTCAAAAAGATAAAGCAGCCGGTGGTTCTCGGGTACATAATAGCGGGATTTCTCATAAGCCCGAATTTTACTTATCTTCCCACAATAGTCGAGTCTGAGGATATACACGTCTGGGCCAATATAGGGATGGTCTTTCTCATGTTCGGTCTGGGTCTTGAATTCAGCTTTAAAAAGATCGCCACTGTAGGCGGAAGCGCTTTTATTACAGCCATGACTGTGATGATATCCATGATATTTATCGGAACAGGCGTGGGCTTTCTTATGGGCTGGGACAGGATGAACTGTATATTCCTGGGAGGAATGCTTTCAATGTCCTCTACCATGATAATTCTCAAGGCTTATGAGGAGTTTGACCTGAAAAAGGAAAGGTTTGCTCAGCTGGTTCTGGGCACTCTTGTAATAGAAGATATCGCCGGCATTTTCATGATAATAATACTGACTACAATATCCGTGGGGCAGAGCGCCTCCGGATTTGCCGTTTTTACCCAGATAGACATGCTTCTCATGATGCTGATAATATGGCTTCTCATGGGTATTTATCTGATTCCTACCTTCCTGAGAAAGATATCGGGAATGCTCAACGATGAGCTTACCGTCATAGTGGCGGTGGGAATATGTCTCGGAATGGTGGTAATAGCCAATCTTATAGGATTTTCCAGCGCTCTGGGGGCGTTTATGGCAGGGTCAATACTGGCAGGCACCGTCCAGGCAGGAAGAATAGAGAGAGTTGTCACGCCCATAAAGGATCTTTTCGGGGCGATTTTTTTCGTGTCCGTAGGGATGATGATAGACCCTGAGCTTCTCATACAGTATGTGGCGCCTATACTTATAATAACAGCTGTTACCATAGCGGGACAGATGACCTTTGCCACGTTGGGAATACTTTTATCGGGACAGTCGCTCCATACGGCGGTAAGAGGCGGCTTCAGCATGGTGCAGATAGGAGAATTCTCCTTTATAATAGCGACTCTTGGAACGAGCCTGGGGGTAATAGATGACTTCCTGTATCCTGTAGTCGTCTGTGTGTCCGTTATAACCTCATTTACAACTCCGGTATTTATTAAAAAATCCGAGAGGGTATACGAATTTCTCAACAGGAAGCTTCCCGACGGGCTCAGAATATTCATCAGAAGGAATACCTCAGAGAACCAGAGTGATGATGATAAGGATAAGGACTGGCTTATTTACATAAAAAAGGTGCTCATAAGAACAGGCCTGTGCTCAATAATGCTGTTTATAATTTACTGGGCGGGAACAAAGTACCTCGATCCTTTTCTGGGAAGGTACATACCTTCCCAGGTGGCCTGCGATGTGATTACGGCCATAGTGACATGCGGCTTCATGGTGCCTTTTATGGGGCTCATGCACGGCACCAATCAGACATTTTTCACGAAGCTGTGGGTAAAGCACAGAGCCAACAGGCTGCCGCTTCTCACACTTAAGGCCATAAGAATTCTCATAGCCGCCTGCTTTGTGGCCCTGGTTCTGAGAGAGGTTTTCAGAATACCTTTCGTCATACTGGTGATACTTGCCATAATACCTATAATGTTTATAGTAAGATCGGATTACATAAAGGGAAAGACCATAAACATAGAGAAACGCTTCATGTCAAACTTCAATGAGAGGACTCTGGCCAGACAGAAGCGGGAAAAGGGAATCAAGGGCGGACACAGATGGATGGATGAGTCTCTCCTGGTGGCGGAATTCCGTGTTACCGACACAGTAGAGAACAGGACCATATATGATTTTACGAAGAGCAGGATATTCAGGCTCACTGTAATAAAGATAATAAGAGACGGGAAGTTTATAAATCTTCCAACCTCCTCAGAGCGGGTATACAAGGGAGATATACTTCACATGCTGGGAACCGCCGATGAGATCGAAGCCTGCACCATACTCCTTGAGGATGAGGAATGTATAGAATATACCGAGAAGCTGGACATCAACCTGAAGGACTACATATACGGTCAGACCTTCTTCGGCATACCGGAGGAAACCCAGCTTCTGCTCTTTCCTATTAACGTGGATTCTGATTCCGAATTTCTGAAGAAATCCATAAAAAATTCCAATATGAGGGAAAAATACAGAGGCAGCATCATAGGTATAGAGCGCGACAACCTGCCTATAATAAAGCCTGACATAGAAACGGTCATACAGCAGGGAGATCTGATGTGGGTCCTGGGAAGCAAGCGAATGGCCGATATGATGATAAAGAGCGACGTGCTTCACGAATAGTTGCGGTAGAAACCGGCTCAACCGCAGGGAAAAGAGGAGCCCCGTGGCCTTCGGGAAAGGCTGCCGGGTCCCTCTTGAAGTGTGTGTTTTAAAGGGAAGCCTTAAAGGGAGGCTTTAAGAGAGATATTTAAAATGAAGGCTGTCAATAGGTGAAATTTTCTGTCAGAAGGGCGTTTTCCACCAGCCTTCCGTAGGTAGGGGAGGTCTTGAGCAGCTCCCGGTGGCTTCCGGAGGCTTCGACTCTGCCGTCGTTGATGACGACAATGCTGTCTACGTGCTCCACTGACTTCAGTCTGTGGGAGATAATGATGACGGTCCTGCCTTCCATGAGGCGATTGAGGCTGTCCTGTATTTTCTTTTCGTTTTCCACATCAAGGGCCGCGGCTATTTCGTCGAGGATTATAACAGGAGCGTCCTTTAGAAATGCCCTGGCTATTGAGATTCGCTGACGCTCGCCCCCCGAAAGAGTGGCGCCGTTTTCACCGATTTTCGTATTGTAGCCCTCGGGAAGACGGGAGATAAAATCATGGCAGCCTCCCAGGCGGGCGGCCTCTATGACCTCGTCATCTGTGGCGTCTCTTCTGCCGAGACGTATGTTTTCCATAACAGAGGTGTTAAAGAGCATTACATCCTGAAATACTATTGATACATTTTTAAAGAGGGAATCCGTTGAGATTTCCTTTATATCTTTTCCTCCTACGGTTATGGAGCCTTCATCGTAATCGTACAGGCGGGATATGAGGCGGAGAATACTGGTTTTGCCGCAGCCGCTTACCCCTACGAGGGCGGTTACCTGACCCTGCTTCGCGTCAAAGGTTACTCCTTTGAGCACAGGGCTGTCGCTGCTGTAGGAGAAGGTTACGTCTCTGAGACTGATGCTGTAATCCTTTATTTCCTCATCCCTTCCTTCCTGAACAGGGTTGTTCCTTATGTCGCTGATGCGCCTGATCCTGGCGTCCAGGTGGTAAAGCTCAGCCACATTTTCGCTTATGGAGTCCACAGATTCCTTTACCTTCAGAGCGGCGACAATATAGGCCGTGAGCACCAGCACGCTTATTTCCCCCTTTATAAGCATGTTCATTCCTAAAAGGATGACCAGGGCGAGAGAAAGCTGCATGACGATGTTGGAGGAAAGGAGAGGCACAGCGGAAGTGATCTCACTGCGAAGATGGAGCTTTTCACTTTCGTCCATCTGGGCGTCAAGCTTTCGCCGGAGAGTTCTGCCGAGGCCGAAGCTTCGGATCTCCTGAGCGTTTTCTATGGCCTCCTGGAAGCTTTCGGAATTTTTTCTGAGCTGAAGAAAATACTTTTTGCTTGTTCTGATCTGCACCTTTTTGGAAAGGAGAACCAGACTGTAGCCTAAAAGTATAGGAAGTATGACCGTCAGCCCCAGCTTCCAGTTATAGCCTATGAGCATGATGGCGATAATGGGGAAGCTGAAGAGAAAGGCCACGAATTTTGATATGGAATGGCTCATGGCGTGCTCTATGGCTTCTACATCGGACATTATGGTCTGAGTAACATCAGAGGTGTCGTGCTTTGAAAAGTAGGAGAGAGGAAGCCTGTTGAGGCGGTTTGCTATTTCCATTCTAAGATTGGCGCTTTCTCTGTAGGTGGTGTTATACATGCTGTCGTATTCTATAAACATGAGAACCAGTATTACAAGAGCCGTCGCCGCGGACAGAATCACGTAAAAATATGACGGTCTGTGGTTTCCCATTACAAAATCGTCTATGACGAGGAGAAGGAGGCATGCCGGCGCGTAGGCTGACAGAGAAACAAGAAACGACGCCAGTATTGCCTTCATAGTGTCCTTCGCGCCCTGAGGAGTGAGGGCGAATTTTTTTTCCAACCATTTACGCATATTTGTTAACCCTCCAATCGTTTGCCTGAGCGTACAGATTCTGGAAGAATCTGTAGCGTGAATCCTTTGCCATAAGCTCCTTATCGCTGCCCTGCTCAATAACACGGCCCTTTTCTATAACGAGAATCTCATCTACGCTGCGGACGCTAGTAAGGCGGTGGGCGATCATTATAACCGTCTTGTTCTTCATAAGCTGCGCGAAGGCTTTCTGAAGCTCGTGTTCGTTTTCGGGGTCCACAGCGGCGCTGGCCTCATCCATAATGACGATGCGGGCGTCCTTTAAAATAGCGCGGGCTATGCCGATACGCTGCTTTTCTCCTCCGGAAAGGTAGACTCCCTTAGAGCCTATGAGAGTGTTTTCCCTTTCGGGGAATTTGTCCAGAATGGTATCACAGCCTGCTTTTTTAAAGGCCTCCATTACCTGCTCGCGTCCGGCTGTCCTGTTGGCCATAGCCACATTCTCATATATACTGCTTTTAAAAAGCTTTACATCCTGGAAGACGAAGGCTATGTTTTCAAGGACAGCTCTTTCGCTGTATTCCTCAAGGGGATGACCGCCTATTTTAACTGCTCCCTCATCTACTCTGTAAAAGCCGGACATGAGCTTGGCAATAGTTGACTTTCCGCTGCCGCTGGAGCCTACCAGGGCATAGCTTCTGTTTTCCTTTAATGTAAAGCTTACGTCCCTGAGCACAGGCTTTTCTCCGTAGCTGAAGGTGACATGATCGAACTCTATGTCAAAGCTGTCAAAGGATTCTCTGGTTCCGTGGTCAAGAGAATCCTCTCCCATGTGACCGTACATTTCCTCCAGCTTATCTACAGCCATGGCTCCGTTAAAGGAATACATTACCACATACATGACCTTCATAATGGTGGAAAACATAACTCCGGAAAGGAACATGAGCATGAGCAGCTCCAGAGCCGCCTCCGGTCCCCGTGAAAAAACTCCCGGAAGGAGAACGATAAAAGGGACAAGGATGGCTACAATGGAGAACATAACCCACTGGATAAGCACCCAGGGGATCTTGCAGCTCATGGAATATTTCAGGGCGAATTTGGAATAATCTCTTACAGCCTCATAGAGAGCCTTAAAGGATTTGGCGTCGGCGTTGAATATCTTTACCACCTGAATGCCTCTGACATATTCTACGGTTTCAGAGCTGAGCCTCTCCAAGGCCTGCTGATAATACTTCATAAACCTGGTATCTCCCGACATGGCGGCATAAAGGAGTACAGCCGCGACAGCCAGGACGGTGAGGCAGATGCCTACCCTCAGACTTACCATGTAGCTGATGATAAGAAGAAGGAAGGGCTTTGCCAGAGCGTTGGCTATGTCGGGAAGAAGGTGAGCCACAATAGTGTGGGTCTGGGAAGCGTTGTCGTCGATGATCTTCCTTATTCTTCCGCTGGAATTGAGATCAAAGAAACGGAAGGAGGCTTTTGAAAGACCGTCTATACCTCGCTTTCGCAGATTGGTCTCAAGGCGAAAGCCGAGAACGTGAGAGGAAAGAACGCCTATGAAATAGACGAAATTGCCTCCTATAAGAAGCCCGAAGATTACCCAGGCGTAAAATCCGCTGCCGGCGAAATCACCTCTGACAAGAAGCCGGTCAAAAAACAGATAGAGATAATAATAAGCGCCGGCAATGGCAAAGGTGGATACCACAGACAGAAAAACAGATATAAAAATCATATATCTCTTTTCCGGTACATAGGCAAAGAGCTTTCTGTAAACCTTAAACATCGCTAATCAGTCCTTTCTTCATAAAGTTAGTTAAAACTAACCTGATAATAATCCCGAAGCCCGGCAACGTCAAGAGGGTCCGGAAATATTTACGACTTATTGATAAAAGCTTTCAGTAAGAATTGTGGACAGGGAGACTTGAACCTTAAAAAAAACATAATTACTCGTTGAAAGGGAGAAGGGGCGGTGTTAAAATAAATAACGGTGGAAAAATGGTTTTAGTTATTTTTTTAGGCCTGAACAAGTATACTGTATACAAAAGCAGCTCGCTTATAACCTCTGTCCACTGATAATTCGGCAGCGGCTGTTTTGATGCAGGAATACACGGAGCTCAGGCGCCTTTTGAAAGGAAGTGCAGAAATGAGAGTAAAGAAAACTATGGACGGTAATACTGCCGCGGCCCATGTGGCCTACGCCTTTTCGGAGGTGGCGGCAATATACCCCATAACCCCGTCTTCCGTAATGGCGGAAAATGTCGATGAGTGGACCAGCGTCGGCAGAAGGAATATTTTCGGAGAGAAAGTAAAGGTAGTGGAAATGCAGTCGGAAGGCGGAGCGGCGGGAGCTGTTCACGGGGCTGTGGCTGCGGGAGCCTATACGAGCACATTTACGGCTTCCCAGGGACTTCTTCTCATGATTCCCAATATGTATAAGCTGGCTGCGGAGGGGACGCCGGCCGTTATTCACGTGGCGGCGAGAGCTGTTTCCACTCACGCCCTGTCCATATTCGGAGACCACTCGGATGTTATGGCCTGCAGGCAGACGGGATTTGCCATGATATGCTCCTGTAATCCTCAGGAGGTAATGGATCTCGGAGCAGCGGCCCATCTGGCGGCTATAGGAGGCAGAGTGCCTGTTCTCCACTTTTTTGACGGGTTCAGAACCAGCCATGAGCAGCAGAAGATAGACACATGGGAATACGATGATCTGAAGGAAATGGTGGACTGGGAGGCAGTGAAGGCCTTCAGAGGAAGGGCTCTCAATCCGAATCATCCTCAGAGCATGGGCTCGGCGGAGCAGCCGGAGACCTTCTTCCAGCACAGGGAAGCCTGCAATAAGGCCTATGAGCAGACAACAGACATAGTGGAAAAATACATGGATATGGTAAGCGAAAGGTGCGGAAAGCCGGGATATTACAAGCCGTTCTCATATTACGGCGCAGAGGATGCGGAGGATATACTCGTAGCCATGGGGTCGGTTAACGATGCGGCCCAGGAGGTAGTGGACTATCTTAACGCCGGCGGAAGGAAGACAGGTCTGGTAACAGTGAGACTTTACAGACCTTTTTCTCCTGTGAGATTTATAAAGGCCATACCTGAAACAGTGAAAAGAATAGCTGTTCTGGACAGGACAAAGGAGCCGGGATCCATAGGAGAGCCTCTGTATCTTGACGTGGCGGCCGCTCTGAAGGGAAGCGTATTTGAAAACATTCCCGTGACAAGAGGAAGATACGGCCTCGGCTCAAAGGATACGCAGCCGGGAGACATATGCGCTGTCTTCGATAACATGGCGTCGGAAAATCCCAAAAAGGAATTTACCATTTCAATAGAAGACGATGTGACGGGACTTTCCCTTTCCGCGGGACAGCCTCTTGACACGGTGCCTGAAGGGACGGTTTCCTGTAAGTTCTGGGGACTGGGCGCTGACGGCACCGTAGGAGCCAACAAGAACAGCGTTAAGATCATAGGAGATCACACGGACAAATACGTTCAGGCGTATTTTCAGTACGACTCAAAGAAGTCGGGAGGCATAACCATAAGCCATCTCAGATTCGGCGATTCACCTATAAAGTCATCCTATTACGTGGCTCACGCCGACCTTGTGGCCTGTCATAATCCGGCCTATCTGACGAGATACAGAATGGCTGAGGATGTAAAGCCGGGAGGAGTGTTCCTCCTCAACTGCTCATGGGATGATAATCAGCTTGAGGAAAAGCTCCCGGGAAATGTCAAGAGACATATAGCGAAAAACAATATACGCTTTTATGTGTGCGACGCTGTTTCCATAGCCAGAGAGCTGGGCCTGGGAGGAAGGACCAACACAGTGCTTCAGGCGGCCTTTTTCAAGGTTACGGAAATACTTCCCATAGAGGAAGCCGCCGGATATATGAAGGAAGCCGTAAAGAAGACATACGGAAGCAAGGGCAGCAGGGTGGTCGATATGAACTGCAGAGCTGTTGACGCGGGAATTGAAAACGTCAGAAGGGTAGAGGTTCCCGAAGAGTGGAAAAACGCCTCCGGAGATATAGATATGGGAAGAGCCCGGGGAAGAGATGAGAGACATACGGATTATATAAACAAGGTGCTCAAGCCTACTAACGCCATGGCGGGAGACTCTGTTCCCGTATCGGCTTTTGTGGATTCCGCCGACGGCTCCATACCGGCAGGCACGGCGGCCTACGAGAAGAGAGGTATCGCCGTGGAGATACCGAGATGGAAGGCGGAAAACTGCATACAGTGCAATCAGTGCTCCTACGTATGCCCTCACGGAGTTATCAGGCCTTTTGTAATGACAGAACAAGAGGCTGAAGGCGCCGGAGGAGAGAGCCTGCCGCTGAGAGAGGATAAGTCTCTGAGATTCGCCATGGGAATTTCGGGATATGACTGTACAGGCTGCGGCTCCTGCGCTCAGGTCTGCCCTGCAAAAGACAAGGCCATAGAAATGGTAATGGCGGAAGAAAATATGGACAGAGAGCAGAGGAAGTTTGATTACATGTTTGAGCATGTGGAGGAAAAGGAGCTTTCTGTATCGGAAAGCACTGTAAAGGGATCCCAGTTCAGGCAGCCTCTTCTAGAGTTCTCGGGAGCCTGTCCGGGATGCGGCGAGACTCCTTACGCCAAGCTGATAACTCAGCTTTTCGGGGACAGGATGTTCATAGCCAACGCTACCGGCTGCTCGTCCATATGGGGATGCAGCGCTCCGAGCACGCCTTATACGGTAAACAGACAGGGAAGAGGACCGGCCTGGTCGAATTCTCTCTTTGAGGACAACGCTGAATTCGGATACGGCATGGCCATAGGAGTGGGAGCCAGGAGAAGGGAAATGAAGTCGCACGTTGAAAGGCTGGCGGAGGATGAAAGATTTACCGAGGCGGCGAAGCTGTGGCTTGAAAATATGGAGGACGCCAAAGGCGCCGATAAGGCGGGAAAAGCCCTTCTCAGCCTCTGTGAAGGCTGCGCCGACAACAGTGAAGCCGTCTATGTGACGGAAAACAGCGACATGCTCACAAAGCCGTCCGTATGGATATTCGGAGGAGACGGCTGGGCATACGATATCGGCTACGGCGGTCTCGATCACGTGCTTGCCTCAGGGGAAAACGTAAACGTAATGGTATTTGACACAGAGGTATACTCCAATACGGGAGGTCAGGCCTCAAAATCCACTCCTGAAGGAGCAGTGGCTCAGTTTGCCGCAGGCGGAAAGGGAGTAAAGAAAAAGGATCTGGCTCAGATAGCCATGGTATACGGCTATGTCTATGTTGCTCAGATTGCCATGGGCGCCAATATGCAGCAGACCTTAAAGGCCATAAGGGAGGCGGAAGGCTACGACGGACCGTCTCTCATAATAGCCTACGCTCCTTGTATAAATCACGGTATAAAGGCAGGCATGGACAAGGCCATGGAGGAGATGAAGAGGGCGGTGAAATCAGGCTACTGGAATCTTTTGAGATACAATCCCGATCTCATAAGGGAGAAAAAGAATCCTCTTTCACTGGACAGCGGAGAGCCTACGGAAAGCTACCGCGACTTTATTATGGGAGAGGTAAGGTACAATTCCCTTAAGCTGAAGGCTCCTGAGACGGCGGAGAGACTCTTTGGCGAAGCCGAAGCCGCTGCCAGGGAAAGATACGAAACGCTTCTCAGAAGGCAGAGGAGCTTTGAAGAGAGCCTTTTTGAGGAGAGCCGTTAAGGTTCATTGACAAAAAACAAAAAATCGTTAGAATATTACCTATGGACAGAAAAAAGGAACTGAAATATTTCAATATAGGTAAAGCCTTCGGAGGAAATCAGAAGTGGATGAAGGACCCGTGGATGCACATAGGCGGCTGCGCGGCCCTTACCACCTGCGACGCCTTTATATACCTGGCTCTTTACAGAGGGAGAAGGGAGCTTTACGACTACGATCCCCGGAACCTGACGAAAAAGGATTACGTAAGATTCGGCATGTCCATGAAGCCCTACCTGAGGCCCAGAGAAACAGGCATAAAGGATCTGGACACGTACATATACGGCGTAAAGGCATATCTTGAGGACGTGGGAGCGGAGGATATAGGCGTCCGGGGCTTCAGAGGCAGCCGTTCATGGGAAGAGGCGGGTGAGATAATTAAAAAGCAGATTGATGAAGGAATTCCCGTTCCCTATCTCATGCTGAAGCACAGGGACAAAGCCTTTGATTTCTTTGAATGGCACTGGTTTCTGGTAATAGGATACGAAGAAAGGGAGGAGGGCCTTTACATAAAGGCAGCCACCTACGGAAAGCCTCACATCCTTCCTCTGAGACAGCTTTGGAACACAGGCTATGAGGAAAAGGGAGGTCTCATAATATTTTCCATTTAAAAAGCTTCGGGAAGCCTTACGAAAATGTAAGGAAAAATCAAAGACTGAGTTAGAAGAAATGCCGGCCGCGCGTATTATAATCATATGCGTAAGCCGGCATTTGAAATTACCTGACAACCGAAGGAGAGAAAAGATGGAAGAGATTTTAAAAGTGAGCAATGTAACTAAATATTACGGGACAGGCAGCGTTGTTACCAAGGCTCTCAACGGAATTTCCTTTACAGTGGGTAAAGGAGAGTTTACAGCGATAATGGGAGCCTCCGGATCAGGGAAAAGCACCCTTCTCAACGTTATATCCACCATAGACAGGGTCAGCTCGGGAGACATATACCTGGAGGGAACAAACCTGGCCGCCATGAAGGAAAATCAGCTTTCCAAATTCAGAAGAGACAAGCTGGGCTTCATATTTCAGGAGTACAACCTTCTGGATACCCTTACGGTCAGAGAGAATATAGCACTGCCTCTTAATCTGAAGAGAGCATCCATGGCAAAGACAGGCAACATGGTAAACAAGGTGTCCGCTGTTTTGGGAGTAACCGGACAGCTTGACAAGTTTCCCTACGAGCTGTCGGGAGGAGAAAGGCAGCGAGTGGCATGCGCCAGAGCCATAATAACAAATCCGGCCATAGTGCTGGCCGACGAGCCTACGGGAGCCCTTGACTCGAAAAATTCGGGAAGGCTTATGAAGACCTTTGAAATGATGAACCGGGATCTGGGCTCCACCATACTCATGGTTACCCATGACGCCCTTGTGGGCTCCTATGCCGGCAGAGTTCTTTTCCTTAAGGACGGAAGGCTCTGGAGCGAGGTGAACAGAGGGAAAAGAGACAGAGCGGCCATGTACAGAGACATACTGTCGGTAATGGCGTCCCTTGGGGGTGATGTGGATGTTCGCTAAGCTGGCAGGAAGAAACGTAAGAAGACAGCTGGGAAATTACCTTATCTACTTTATAACAGTATCACTTACAGTAGCTCTCATGTTCGCCATGAACAACGTAACCTACAGCGATCAGCTGGCTGACAAGGCTGAGACCATGGGCAATGTGTCCCAGGGAATTCTGGGAGTGACCATAGCGGGAGCTGTAATAACGGCATTTGTTCTGGGATACGCCACCTCCTTTATGCTGAAGCTGAGAAAAAGAGAGTTCGGAACATATCTCACACTGGGGATGACGAGGAGAAATCTCCTGTCCATATTTCTGACGGAGACCATGATAATGTGCCTTATTGCCCTGGGAACGGGTATAGCTCTGGGAATGTTCATATATCAGGGGATGATGTTCCTCATAATGCGCCTCATGGAGGTGGAGATAGAGATGGCCGATTATTCTCCGGAGGGCCTTCTGCTGACGGTGGTGCTGGTGTGCGCTATGTTTATACTGGCTTCGGCAGCTTCGGCTCTGTATCTAAAAAGGGTAAAGATATACGATCTGATACACGGAGACAGAGTGGTTGACAAGCAGGTAAAGCATCCTGCCGCCTGGCTGGCGGCAGGGATAGTATCCCTGGGAGGAATGGTAGCCAGCTTTGTAATATTCAAAGAAGCGGTGGATTCGGTGATGACAGGCTCCACAAGCGGTATGGGTATTTTCGGGAGCATGGCTCTCATGTCCGTATCCATAGTGATGATGCATATAGCCGCGGCCAGAAGCGTTACCGCCTTTATGCTTAAAAACAGAAGATTCTGCTCAAGAGGCACCAACACCTTTACACTTCGTCAGCTTTCGGGAAAAATGAGGGCCAATTCGGTAATGGCGGGACTCCTTTCCTTTCTCATAGCCTTCGCCGTTATAGGAGCAGACGTTTCCTTCACTCAGAAGGTATCTGAGGAAATGAGCATTGATACCTACTATCCCTTTGATGTGACCCTGATGGAGGATGTATACAATACGGAGGAGTCCGGCGAAGAGGAAGGAAGCCCCATTACACCTGAGGAAGGAAAAAGGATAATAGAAAGGTACTCCCCTGTAAAGGAGGAAATACCATACACCATATACGATACGGGAGAGGGATATCTTCACAGCTTTACTCCATGGACGGGAGAGGGCTACGAAGGCCTGACAGATACGGTAATAAAGGAGAGCGAATACAACAGGCTCAGAGAGGCTAAGGGCTACGACCCTGTGGACCTTGAGGGAGGCTTTCTCATAGGAAGCGAGGATGCCAGCATAAGAAATTCGGACTTTTCCGGAGCCCTTCTTGAGCTGGGAGGAAAGACATACGAATACAGGGGAATGGCTGACAACTGGTTTGATATTTTCTGGATATATTTTGTGGCTGTGGTTCCCGATGAGGCGGCTGAAGGTCTTGAGGTGGCGGGAAACTGTATTTCATATGACCTTGTAAAGGACCGCTACGACGCGGAGGCGCTGGAGGAGGAGCTTTTCTATGAGGTCACAGTACGCGAAGGAGATATGGAATACTCTCAGACCGTCAACGATTACAGAATACGTGAGGCGGCAAGAATAAGCAGAAACAGCTTCTCTGCAATATTCGTAGTGGCAGCCATATACATCGGAATTGTATTCGTGTTTATGGCAATGGCCATGCTGGCTCTGAAAACCCTCTCAGGAATATCCGACGACAGAAGGAGATACAGAGTGCTCTTCCAGCTTGGAGCGGGAGAGAGGGAGCAGAGGAAAACTCTTTTCAGGCAGATATTCAGCTTTTTCTTTCTGCCCTTTGCCGTTCCTCTTCTGTCAAGTATACCCGCGGCATGGCTCTGCGCCTATATGATAAAGCAGGCGGGGCTTGCAGAGGGAACAGGCTTCATATACGTAATCTCGGCCATAGTGGTGGCTGTAATGATAATAATATATGCACTGTATTTCCTGGCCACCTACATGATAGCCAGAAGAAACGTGGTGTACAGCGAAGGATAAGGCTCCGTCCTTTTCCTGAAGCCATGCACATATAATATAAAGTCTGAGAAAGAATAAAGGAGAGGACAATGAAGAACTACAGAATAGTGAGCATAGATGAGGCGGCCGCCATGAAGGAGGAGGCGGCCGCGTGGTTCAGCGAAAAATGGGACGTGCCGCGGGAAGCCTACGCTGAGAGCATGGAGGAATGTATCTGCCGGAAAGGGGCGGTGCCGCGGTGGTATCTCGTTTTGGACAGTGATGAGAAAATCATAGGAGGCGCGGGGATAATCGAAAACGATTTTCATGAACGAAGGGATCTTTCTCCCAATCTGTGCGCCCTCTACGTGGAGGAGGAGCACAGGGGCAGGGGAATAGCGGGAAGACTCCTTGAAAGAGCCTGCGAGGATATGGCTGACCGGGGCGTTGACCGGCTTTATCTCATTACGGAGTATGATTCATTTTATGAGAGATACGGCTTCAGCTTCCTGCACACGGTAAGAGATGACGAGGGCGGACTTATGAGGATGTACGGGAAGAAGACAAAAACGGATTCTTCAGAAAAGGGCTTCCGCTAAATTTTCAGTTAAAATTCAAAAAAGAGTTGTTAGAAAATTAACGCTGTGGTAAACTGATAATATAAAGAAAGTAAATAAATACACATATTCCGAACAGAGTTCCCTAAAGCGATTGGGCCATGGGGCTTCTGTCGATGGGTCGCGAGGGAAACCTTTCGGCCTCCCGTTTTGGAAAGGAATGATATGACAGCTGTCAAAAAGAATTTTTCATTCCGAAAAATTCTTTTTTGTTTGTAGTGTCTGCGCGGCGGAGCCTGAGGAAAGCCGCGGAGGAGGGCTGTTTACGTTCCTTTTTTTAATGGGGAATATTGCTTTAAGATTAGATGCCGAAAAGGAAGCGGAAGGGCTTTGCCGGCAGCTGCTGTAAAGACGGTATAAACGATGGAAGGCGTTTATCGAATATTATTGCTGCGAGAAATTGGAGGTAATTATGAAGAAAAGAATTTTTGCAGTCATCCTGGCGCTGACAATGGCGCTGTCAATGACAGTTCTTCTGTCAGGATGCGGAAGCGAGGAAGAATCAGCTGACGGCAGCGGAACCATAATCCTGGCCACGACTACCAGCACCAAGGACAGCGGGCTTCTTGACGCGATACTCCCTGTGTTTGAGGAAGAATCGGGCTATACCGTGGATGTGGTGTCAGTAGGCTCAGGTGAAGCCATGACAATGGGAGAAAACGGCGAAGCCGATGTGCTTCTGGTTCATTCTCCTGCCGCTGAAGAAGAATATGTGGCAGGGGGACATGCTGACGAGGACGGCAGAATGGATGTAATGTACAATGATTTTGTTATTGTGGGACCTGAGGCGGATCCTGCCGGAGTGAGCGCCAATGCGGGAGACGACGCTATCGCCGCCTTTGGAGACATTATGGAAAATCAGGCGACATTCGTATCAAGAGCCGATGAGTCGGGAACCCATACAAAAGAGCTTTCCATATGGGAGGAAGCGGGTCTGACTCCTTCAGGAGAATGGTATGTTGAGGCAGCCGCGGGAATGGCTGATGTTATAACCATGGCTGATGAAATGAGCGGATATACTCTGGCTGACAGAGCCACATGGCTCAACGTGGGCGGAGACACATCCCTTACTATTCTGTGTGAAAAGGATCCAAGCGGAGTTCTTTACAACCAGTACGGCGTTATATGCGTAAATCCTGACAAGAACGAGAATATAAACCACGAGGGAGCCAAGGCATTCCAGGAATGGATCGTTTCCGACGAAACCCAGAGCCTTATAGGCGAGTACGGTGTTGAGGAATACGGCGAAGCTCTCTTTGTACCCAACGCCCAGTAGGAACAGGTGAGGACCGGAAAAATATGGACACTATCGTACAGGGGATAGGAGAAGCTGTAAAGTTAATATTCACGGCAGATGAGGAGATCTTTGAAATTGTGGGACTGTCTCTTTACGTTTCATTTTCATCTGTCATAATATCCACTGTTATGGGAATTCCTCTGGGAATACTCATAGGAACATACGATTTTAAAGGCAAGGGAATTATAGTCAGGCTCATATATACTTTTATGAGCCTGCCTCCCGTTATTGCCGGACTTACGGTGTTTCTCATACTTATGAGGAGAGGCCCCCTGGGAAGTCTGCAGCTTAATTATACTGTGACCGCCATGATTATAGCCCAGATATGCCTGGTAACACCTATAATCACAGGACTCACCTATAATATCGTAAAGGAAAAGGCGGCGGTTGTAAACGCTCTGGGAATTACCCTCGGAGCGGGAAGAGCCGAGAGAATGAGGCTTTTAATTTATGAAATGCGCGTGGGAATAATCACCGCTGTGGTAAGCGGCTTCGGAAGAGCCGTGTCAGAGGTGGGCGCGGTGATGATAGTGGGAGGCAATATAAAAGGAAAGACAAGAGTCATGACCACGTATATTTCAGAGCTTAAAGGCATGGGAGATTATGAAAGAGCCATAGCTGTAGGTATTATTCTGCTGTGTATAGCCTTTATCATCAACGGGGTGCTTTATTATTTTCAGGAACGTGAAAGCAGGTGATGGCGTGGAGGTTTTACTGGAAGCCCTCAATAAAACCTTTGGAGAAAAAACCGTGCTCAATATAGAGAGGGGGAGGATAGAGCACGGAAGCAGAACAGGAATAATAGGCCCCAACGGGGCGGGGAAAACCACACTTCTCAATATTATAGCGGGAATACTGGCTCCCACCTCGGGAAGAGTTCTCTACGACGGAGAGGCTGCGTTTCCCCGGGAAGAGGTGAGCCTTGTCTTTCAGGATCCGTATCTCATATCCTCCACAGTGGAAAAAAATATAAGCTATCCTCTGAAGCTGAGAGGAATTTCAGGAGAAGAGGCGGAGAAGAGAATAAGGCCTCTCATGGAAGAGCTTAGCCTTGAGAAGCTGAGAAAACAGCGACCATGGAAGCTTTCGGGAGGGGAAAGGCAGAAGGTGGCCCTTGCCAGGGCCCTTTCCTTCAGGCCGAGGCTGCTCCTTTTAGACGAGCCTACGGCCAATATAGATCCCTATACTACGGCGGAAATAGAGAGGATGCTCCTTTCCATAAGCGGAAGGGAAGATATAACCATAGTAACGGTGACTCACAATCTGGCCCAGGCAAAGAGAATGTGCGACAGGATAATAATGATGCACAAGGGAAGCATAGCCGACCGGGGAAGCTGTGAGGACATACTCCTGAATCCGCGGAAGGAAACCACCAGAAGGTTTGTGGAGGGAGAGCTTCTCATATAGGCGCCTGAAAAAATTAATGTCATTGACAAGATTTTAACTTACAGGTATAATGGTATCAACAGCAGATAGAACTCCGATTCTCACACGACACATGCTGCCGGTGAGAACGTCAGGGTGGTGAGAGCGATTTTGCCGCCTGCCATTGTGCAAAGGAGAACCTTTTATCGAGGGAGCGTTTCCTCCGGGTTTTTCAGTTGCACTTTTTTTATTTTCGGACCTTGGAATCCGCGGGAAACGGTTCTGTATAAAATCGAGGAGGATCCATTGAAAATGAAAAGACTCAAGTTCAACAAAACCAGCTGCATAGGCTGCCAGCTGTGCGCCCAGGTCTGTTCCGCCTATAAGGAAGGCGAGTACATACCTTCAAAGGCAAGGATAGCCATTGAAACATATTACGACAGGGGTGAGCTGAAATACGCCGATCATTTCTGCATCCTCTGCGGCATATGCGCCAGGAACTGTCCTGCGGGAGCCATTAAAATGGATGAATACATAACGGTGGACCATGACAAGTGTATAGGCTGCGGCGCCTGCGCGGAGAAATGTCCTAAAAAGGTGGTAAGGATAAGGGACGAAAAGTCATATATATGCGATACGTGCAAGGGTGATCCCAAGTGCGTCAAGACATGTCCGCAGCACGCGCTGACGTTTGAGTAGGAAGAGGAGGAATGCGATATGACTATGATGGGATATCAGAATAAGGTTCTGAGAGTGGATCTTAAAGAAAAAAAATCCTCCACAGAGCCTCTCAGAATGGATTTTGCAAGAAAATACATAGGCTCAAAGGGCCTTGCCATAAGATATATGTACGAGGAGCTGAAGCCGGGAATAGACCCTCTCGGAGAAGAGAACAAGCTCTTTCTGACCACAGGGCCTCTTACGGGAACTCCGGTGCCGTGCTCGGGAAAGCTTTCGGTGGCGGCGAAATCACCTGCCACGGGAACCATGAACGACTGCTCCATCGGCGGTCACGTGGGAATAAAAATAAAATTCGCCGGATACGACATGGTGATATTCGAGGGCATGGCGGAGGCGCCCTGCTATGTGGTGATAGAAGACGATAAGGTGGAATTTTTTGACGCTTCGGATCTGTGGGGCCTGGGATCCCATGAGGCGGAAGCCCTGCTGGCGGAAAAATACGGAAGAGAATACAGCATAATGTCCATAGGGCCGGCGGGAGAAAATCTCAGCAATATGGCGTGTATTAACTCCGATTATTACAGACAGGCGGGAAGAGGCGGCATAGGGGCTGTAATGGGCTCCAAGAAAATGAAGGCCATACTCATAAAGGGAACCGGGGGAGTAAAGGTGGCCGATATAGAGAAGACTACCGACAGAATCCTTGAGATATTACATGAGGATGTGCTTCAGGAGGACAACACCTACGTTTACGATGAAGGAACCACCGCCTTTCTCGAGGCCTGTGAAGACGGCGGTATAGTTCCTTTTAAGAATTTTTCAAGCGCCAACGACCCTGAATGGGAGAAATACAACGGTTCTGTGCTGCTTCAGTACAGAGAGGGAAAGAGAGGCTGCGGAAGCTGCGGCCTTGGCTGCGGCAATTTCCTTAAAATAGGAAACGCCGTGTGTGAAGGACCCGAATACGAGACCATCGCGGCAGGCGGACCTAACGCGGGAATAAAGGATCCCGAGCATATAGTGAAGTTCAACGAGGTCTGCGACAATATGGGCCTTGATACCATAAGCACCGGAGATACCATTGCCTGGGCAATGGAGATGACGGAAAAGGGCATCCATGATTTCGGCGTAAGATTCGGCCAGTCAAAGGAGATGCTGGAAATGATAGAAAAAATCGCGAGAAAGGAAGGCCCGGGCGCGGATCTGTGCCACGGAGTGAAATACTGCTCCGAAAAATACGGCGGAACAGACTTCGCCATGCAGGTAAAGGGACTGGAATTTCCTGAATATGAGCCGAGAGGCTCATGGGGAATGGCTCTTTCCTACGCCATATCCGACAGAGGAGCGTGTCATATGAGGGCTTACGCTCCCAACGAAGAGGTCTTTGCCGCGTCCATTCCTCCTTATACGGAAAAGGGCAAGGGAAAGATGGTATATGAGCTTCAGGTGTCAAACGCCGTCAAGTTCAGCCTCTGTCTCTGCGACTTCTGGGGAACCATTTCGGGAAACTATGAAGGAATGGCGGAGCTTATGAGACTTATAACAAACGAGGACTGGACCGCTGAGGAAATGTTTGACGTGGGAGTGAGAGTCATTAACATAGGCAGAGCCTTTAACCAGAGGGAAGGCTTTAACAGGGCCCACGACACAATTCCAAAAAGACTTGTAAAGGAGGCTCTGGGAGGGGAAGGACCTGCCGCCGGGCAGAGGATTCCTCAGGAGGCCTTTGACGACATGCTGGACCAGTACTATGAGGTCATGGGATGGAACAGGGATGGGACTATTCCGGAAGAGATTATACAGTCTCTTCTGTAGAATATAAACCGCTTCGATAAAGGCGGCAGATCTTTCGGATCTGCCGTCTTTACATATCCGGAGGAAGAGATTACAATTGGCGTTTTTCATAAGCGTCAGTCATGGTATAATGAAGGGGAAATGTGTAATAGGGAGGAAGCACATATGAAAGTGACCATAACTCTCAGAGGAACCCTGAAAAAGTACTTCGGTGAAGATAAGGAAAGAGTATACGAAGTGCCTGAGGGCTGCACCTGCGACGAGGCCCTGAGAATAGCGGGGATAAATTACAGGGAAATAAAGAATTTCGGATTTGTCTCCGTCAACAACAAGAGGGTGATGATAGATGATAGGCTTAAGGAGGGAGACCTGCTGAAGGCCTTTTCAAAGGTATCGGGAGGCTGAGATGGAAGGACGATATGAGAGGAACTTTCCGGCTCTTTCCCATGAGGAGGGAATGAGGCTGGGAAAAAGCAGAGTCTGCGTGGCAGGCTGCGGAGGCCTGGGCGGCGGAGTCATAGAGGGCCTTGTGAGAATGGGAGCGGGGAAGGTTAAGGCCGTTGACGGCGACGTCTTCGATGAGACCAACCTCAACAGACAGGTTCTTTCCCATGAGGAAAACCTGGGCAGGTGGAAGGCCTCTGAGGCGGCTCTTCAGATGAAAAAGGTAAACTCTCTGGTGGAGGTGATCCCTGTGAAGGGCTTCATAGACAGGGAAAACGCTGAGGAGATAATAAAGGGAGCCGATCTTGCGGTTGACGCTCTTGACAATATAAGAGGCAGAAAGGTCCTTGAGGCTGCCTGCGAAAGACTGGGAATTCCTCTCATACACGGCGCCATAGCAGGCTGGATGGGGCAGGTTTCGGTTATAATGCCGGGAGACAGAATAATAGAGCGCCTGTATCAGGGAGAGGAGGACAGGGGCGACGAGGTTCATACAGGGACGCCGTATTTTACGCCGGCCCTCGTTTCGGCCATAGAGACGGCGGAAGCTGTAAAGCTGCTGACAGGAAGAGAAAGCCCCTTGAGAAGCCGGCTGCTGACAGTGGACCTTCTCACCTGGGAATATGAAATAACGGATTTCGGAGGAGAAAAATGAGGATTGTAGCGGTAAAGGGCTTTTCAAATACGGGAAAAACCACGACTGTAACAGAGCTGGTGAAGGAGCTGAGAAGACGGGGATACACTGTGGGAACTATTAAGGATATACATTACGAGGGCTACAGGGCCGATACTCCGGGAACGGACACCTTCAGGCATATGGAAAGCGGAGCCCGCAGGGTAACGGCTCTGGGCTTGAGAGAGACAGCCGTAATTGCCGGCAGAAGAATGAGAATTGAGGACGTTCTTAAATATTACAAGGAGGATTTTGTAATAATAGAAGGAGACTGCGGACTCATGTGCCCCGCTGTAATAACGGGAAGGACTGCGGAGGATGTGGACAGGCGCATGTGCGAAGAGGCTGTGGCCGTATCGGGAGTTATTTCCGAAGCAATGGAGGAGTACAGAGGACTGCCTGTAATAAACGGTAGAAAGGAAGTGGAAAGATTGGCCGATATAGTTGAAAGGGCAACTGAAAAGCAGGAGGAAAAAAGAGAGGTTCAGCTTACCATAGACGGACGGGAGATACCTATGGTGCCTTTTGTAAAGAAGACCCTGGAAAATGTGGTTACGGGAGCTGTAAAGGCTCTTGACGGATATGAGGAAGGCAAGGAGATAGTTATAAGGATAAAGTAGATTAAGAGGTTTTGCCATGGAACTGTTAAATGTGGACACTGTTGAAGAAGCGAGAAAAAAGCTTCTGGAAGCGGCGGAAAAAAAGAGACCTGACGAAGAGGAGGTGTATTTTACACGGGGAACAGGCAGAATACTGGCTCGCGATACAGTCGCGGAGGAGAATGTTCCGGGATTCAGGAAATCCACTGTGGACGGATACGCCGTAAGAGCTGCCGACACACAGGGAGTATCGGAGAGCGTTCCGGTATTTCTCAGGGTTATAGAGGAAATCCCCATGGGAAGGGCTCCCGAAAAAACAATTTCACCGGGAGAAGCCGCCTACGTGCCTACGGGAGGTATGCTGCCTCAGGGAGCCGACGCCGTAGTCATGATAGAGTATACGGAAAAATTCGATGAAGAGAGCATAGCCGTATACGACGCTCTTTCCTGCGGGAGGAACGTCATAAGGGAAGGCGAGGACATAAAAAGAGGGGAAGCTTTTATTGAGAAGGGAAGACGGATAAGACCTCAGGAAACGGGAGCCTTAGCTTCCGCGGGAGTATCGAGGATATCCGTGTTCAGGCCGTGGACCGTTACGGTAATATCCACGGGAGACGAGCTGGCGGGAGTGGAGGACGCCATAGAAAAGGGCCGGACAAGAGACATAAACACCTATTCCTTATCAGCGGCCGCGGAAGGATACGGATTTAAGGTGGCCGACGCTCTTGTCCTTAAGGATGACAGGGATTCCATAAAAAAGGCCATATCGGAAGCCATGACGTCAAGCGATGTGGTGCTGGTGTCGGGAGGAAGCTCTCAGGGAGAAAAGGACTATACGGCGGACATAATGGACGAGCTTTCCCACGGAGGGCTTTTAACCCACGGAATAGCCATAAAGCCGGGGAAGCCTACTATACTGGCCTTTGACAGGGAAAGCGAAACAATACTGGCGGGGCTTCCGGGGCATCCCGCAGCGGCCCTGCTTATATTCGAGCTGTTTATAGGCTGGCTTTACAGGGAGCTCACCTTTCAGAAGGAGCCTGAGAAGATAAAGGCTGAAATAAGCGAAAACGTCCCTTCGGCGGGAGGGAAGGCCACATGTATCTTTGTGGAGCTTGTCAGAAGAGAGGGAAGGAGCTGTGAGGCAAGACCCATACTGGGGAAATCCGGTCTCATAACTCTTCTGACAAAGGCCGACGGCTACACTGTCACAGACGCCAACTCCGAAGGCGTAAACGAAGGAGATACAGTGGAGGTTACGTTGTTTTAGGAGGCAAGTATATGGAGAAAAAAAGAAATCTCTATCTGAAGACCATGCCTGTGGAGGAGGCCAGAGAAAAGTATTTTGATAGGATCAGGGATATTATAGAGATTAAAAGGGAAACCGTTGACGTAATAAAGAGCCTCGGGAGAGTAACCGGCAGGGCTGTGTTCGCCAGATACAGCTCCCCTCTCTTTAACGCTTCCGCCATGGACGGCATCGCCGTAAAAGCCGAGGACACCAGAGGAGCCTCGGAGACAGAGCCCCTTATTTTAAGGGAGGATCAGTATGCTGTTGTGGATACGGGAGATCCTGTGAAAAACCCTTTTGACGCGGTGATTATGGCAGAGGATATAGTGGAAACCCACGAGGGAGTAAGAATAACGGCTTCAGCGGCTCCCTGGCAGCATATAAGGCCCATAGGAGAGGATATAGTCGCCGGGGAAATGATACTGCCGGGAAGTCACAGAATAAGGGCCATAGACATAGGAGTGCTTCTTTCGGCGGGTATAACCCAGATAGAGGTGGTAAAGAAGCCGGAGGTGGCGATATTCCCCACAGGCAGCGAGATAATAGAGCCTGACGGACATATAGAGGAGGGAAGCATTATAGAGTCCAATTCCAGGATGTTTGAGAACATGATAAACCAGCTGGGAGGCGTGGGGCACAGATTCCCTCCCCTTAAGGATGATTACGACCTGATACTGGAAAAGGTATCCGACGCGGCCCGGCGCTTTGACATGGTCATAGTAAACGCCGGCTCCAGCGCGGGCACAGAGGATTATACTGTTCATGTGCTCAGGGAGCTGGGAGAGGTAATAGTTCACGGAGTGGCTGTGAAGCCGGGAAAGCCTGTGATACTGGCAGTGGTTAACGACAAGCCTGTAATAGGTCTGCCGGGATATCCCGTTTCGGCCTACATCGGATTTGAGAATTTCGCGGCTCCTCTTCTGCAGATGATGGGAAGGAGAAGAGAGAGTATAAACGAAACGCTGGAGGCTCATATATCAAAGCGTCTCGTCTCCAGTCTCAAGCATAAGGAGTATGTGAGAGTCAAGGTGGGAAGGGTAGGAGATAAATTCGTGGCCGCGCCTCTTGCCAGAGGCGCTGGAGCCGCCATGTCTCTTGTACGCGCCGATGGATTCTGCGTAATAGATCAGAACAGCGAAGGAATAGAAGCGGGAGAAAAGGCGGTTATAGAGCTTTACAGAGACAGGCGTGAGATTGAGAACACCGCGGTGATAATAGGAAGCCATGACCTTATTCTCGATATAATTGCGGATATGATGCCGGAAAGATATCCGGGAATGTTTGTTTCAAGCACACATGTGGGAAGCATGGGAGGTCTTATGTCCCTTAAAAGAGGAGAGGCGCATATGGCCCCCATACATCTTCTTGACGAGGAAACGGGAGAGTATAATATCCCCTATGTGAAAAGGCTGTTTCAGGAGCCGACAGTCCTAATAAAAGGAGTGGGCCGGCTGCAGGGGATAATGGTAAAGAAGGGAAACCCGCTGGACATAAAATCCATAGAGAAGCTGGCGGACGGCAGGGTAAGGTATGTAAACAGACAGAGGGGAGCCGGAACGAGAGTCCTCTTTGACTACAGGCTCAGGAAGCTGGGAATATCGCCTGAAGACATAAGGGGATATGAGAGAGAAATGACTACCCATATGGCTGTGGCCGCCGCTGTGGCCAGCGACAGCGCCGACGCCGGAATGGGAATTCTCTCGGCGGCCAACGCCATGGATCTGGATTTCATAGAAATCGCCTCGGAGGAATATGATTTTGCCGTTCCGGAGAGATTCCTGGAGCTTTCTCAGGTAAAGGCCTTTATTGAAATAATAAAAAGCGATGAATTTAAAAAGAGGCTTGAGGAAATGGGAGGCTATGACACTGAAGGCTCCGGAAGCATAAAAAGAGGGTGAGAATTTGGAGAGAATACTTTTAATGGAGGATGATGAAACCATAAAGAAGGAGCTGGCTGCACTGCTCAGGGCCAACGGCTATATGCCTGTAGATGAGCCGCCCTGCCGGCTGGCTCTTCTGGATATAAATATGCCGGGAGAAAACGGGTACGAGGTATGCAGGAGACTCAGGGAAAGCTCCGATGTGCCTGTTATCTTTCTTACGGCCAGAGACAGGGCGGAGGATGAAATTCTCGCCTTCGGTGTAGGGGCTGACGACTACATAAAAAAGCCCTATAACTCATCGGTTCTTCTGGCGCGTATAGGAAGACTCATAAAGAGAAAAGACTCCTCGGTAATAACGGCCCGGGACCTGACCCTGTCCCTTTCGGATATGACCGTAAGCAGGGGAGGGAAAAAGGCCGAGCTTACGAAAAACGAGACGAGAATACTCTTCTGCCTTATGAAAAAGGAGCTGTGCAGCAGGGAGGAAATCATAGAGGAGCTGTGGAAGGAGAGCCTTTACGTCGATGAAAACACACTTTATGTAAATATCAGTCGACTCAGGGAAAAGCTGAGAGGTCTGGGAGCGGAAGGATATATACGGACTGTAAGAGGAGTGGGATACAGATTATGACCATAAGGGAATATGTGTACTCAAAGGCGGTCACATGCTGCTTCATAGGAATCGGTCTGGTGACGGCGGGCGTTATTATAATCGCCGGCGGAGGCGGCTGGCGGATGGTATTAATGTGGGAGTGTCTCGGCCTTATAATACTGGCCGGGTGGCTGGTCTGCGGATATTTTCAAAGCGCCGGAAGGCTTCAGAGGCTTAAGGATAAGGTAAGTCAGATGGATGAAAAATATCTGGCGGGAGAGCTTCTGGAAAAGCCCTCGGGAGCTGTGGAAAGGCAGTATTACTATATTATGAAGGAGATTTCAAGGGCCGCCATCGGAGCTGTGGAGGAGGCAAGGGAAAAACAGGAGGATTATCAGGAATACGTGGAGAACTGGATACATGAGATAAAGACGCCTCTGACAGCGTGCTCCCTTATACTTGACAACGGAGGAGACGCGAGAAAGCTGAGAAGGGAGTTGAAGCGGGCCGATAACCTTACGGAGAGCATACTCTACTATGCCAGATCAAGGACAATAGAGAGGGATACTCAGATAAGGGAGGCAAAGGCTTCGGATATAATAAACCGGGCTGTTATGGATCAGATGGAGCTTCTCAT
>DVMP01000152.1 GCA_018714925.1 Candidatus Allocopromorpha excrementigallinarum | reverse complement strand
ATATGAAATTTTCTCAGATAATCATGGTATCTTTCATCCAGCATCCTCTGTTCCGCCGTATATATATCCAGCTCTTCCTCCTTTATCCCTATATCCGAATATGCCATGATTATCATTTCTCTGTCATAGGTATCAACGCTCATCCTTCTGATATCCTTTTCCAGCATAATATCAGCTTCTAAAATGGCTCTGAACAGTGTCCCCGTCTCCCTGTCAAGAAAAGCCCAGGGCACCTTCTGAGGAACCTTTTTCTCCGTTATCTTAAAAGGAGTCTTGCCGCAGAAGAGTATTCCGTCCACCTCCTTCTGAAGCTCCGCCACTATTTCAGGAGTCTCGGTGTAAACGGAATACGCCTTATCCATTACTTTAACCTCAGGATTTTCGTTTCTGATCACTTCCTTGCAGTATCTGGCAAGATCCTTGGGTCCTATTACGGCAATGATCATAATACCCTCCAATCATAAAAGCGCTCCCCGTCAAAAGGACCAGCCTGCCTGACGGGGAGCGCAGAAGTCATTACTCTGCAAGATAAGGGAGTAAATTATCCATTACATTTATATAGGCGTCCGGCCACATATGTATTCCATCAATGCAAAGCTCCTTTTTCATCTGACCGTCCTTATCCGCAAGGCCGCTGTTGGCGTCAACATATGTACAGCCTGTCCTGTATGCCATTTCCATAAGCATCCTGTTGAGAACATCTATTTTTCCCTTTGTTCTGTTTTTTACCGCCGCCGCGCATTCTCTTGAGACGTGAAAGTCGTCCTTTACGTTGGCGGGATAGTAGGCCATAACATATATTCTCGTCTCCGGAAGCCGTTGTCTGATTTCCAGCAGCAGCTCCTCATAGTCCGCTATTATATTTTTTTCAAGCCGCCCTTCTCCTATATCGTTGGAGCCTATATTTATAAATATTTTTCTGGGTTCAAGATCAAATATACACGTTTCCTTCGCAGCCCTCAGCTCCTTTATTACATATCCTCCTATTCCTCTGTTGTAAACCGTAATGTTCAGCCCGTAGGACTGGAGCTGCTCCAGTATGGGAAACTGCTCACAGAGGGAGGAGCCGGTAAACAGAATCTGTCCTTTCCTAGCTATTCTGTTAAGCTGCTTATAGGACTTCAGCTTTCTTTCCTTTGTCCTGCTGCTTCTGTCCTCCCTTGGGACTGCTTCCCGCGTATTGTTCTTAAGAAGTTCCATATTCCGCTTCCTTTCATATTTGAGCGTACGTGCGGATTTGTTCTTCTCTCCCGCTCTGTATCCGGTCGTTTTCCTTAAAGATTCATAAGCGTCAGCGCCAATATCTGAGTTCTGTCGGTGAGGCTGTCTATAAACAGGTATTCCTTTTCACTGTGGTTCAGAC
Organism: Candidatus Allocopromorpha excrementigallinarum; assembly: GCA_018714925.1. Classification (GTDB taxonomy): domain Bacteria; phylum Bacillota; class Clostridia; order Peptostreptococcales; family Anaerovoracaceae; genus Lentihominibacter; species Lentihominibacter excrementigallinarum. The sequence goes on along the minus strand of DVMP01000152.1, from coordinate 2,813 downwards.
CTCCTCTTCCTCCCATAGCGCATATTGTCGGAACTCCGGCGTATGTGGTCCAGCATGAGTCGGATCCCGAGCCTACTGTAATAGGGTTGACCTCTCTGCCTACCTTCCTGGCCTGTTCCTGAATTACCGCCAGAAGCTCGTCGGCTCCCGGAAGCTTTTCCATAGGAAGGAAGGTTCTGTTCTCTTCAATGGTAAGCTTGGTGGTGGTACCCTTTACATGTACCTTGTTTGCGATTTCTTTCAGCTTTTCTTCTATATATTCCTTGTCCTTTGCCTCGTCAAATCTGAAGTCGGCTTCAAGCTCCGCGTGTCCCGCGATACCGTTGGCCACAACTCCGCCTCTGATCAGCCCCGCGTTGAAGTTTATTCCTCTCTCCTTGTCGTCGAGTGAATACCCCTCAAGGATTTTATAGGCCAGCTCCTTAATGGCGCTTGCACCCTTCTCAGGGTCCTTTCCGGAATGTGCCGCGATTCCCTCTACCGTAAATATAGGGTACATTACTCCTCTTCGCGATACTACCATGTCTCCGTTATCGACGCCGGTTTCAAAGTTAAAGGCCGCGTCCATGCCCTTGGCGATTTCCATAACTCTTTCCTTAAAGTCTGTTTCAGGATGCCCCGCCTCTTCATCTCCCGCGAAAAACACGGTTATATTATGCTTGTTCCAGCCTTCCTCGTAGAGAGTCTCCAGAGCGTGGAGCGCTATGGTTATTCCGCTTTTCATGTCGGCCACTCCAGGTCCGTAGGCCTTGTCTCCCTCTATTTTGAAAGGCCTTTCCTTTGCGGTGCCCTTATCGAACACAGTATCCATATGACCTATTAAAAGCAGATTCTTGGCCTCGGGATCATCGGACTTTTTCTCGGCGTATACATGGGTAGGCATTCCGCTTCCCCCTATGTAACTGATGTCAAGCCCTATGTCCTTAAGCTTGCCTCCTATTATGTGAGCCACCTGTTCGATTCCTTCGGGATTATCTATTTTGCTGTCGATGTTTACAAGGCTTTCCAGAAACTTTTCCATAGCCGGCTGTTTTTCAGCGCACTTTTTAATTATTACCTGTTCCTGCATTTTACTCTTCTCCTTTTTTTCTATCAATAACATAAAATACTCTGTTCACCACAACCCCGCTGAACACTATTATCAGCGTAAGCACTGCCGATGAAATTCCTATGAGCGTGCCAAGGTACATTATGAGCAGACCGACTACGATACCTGTCAGACCTGTCCTTATGTCCTTCTTTGCCACCTCTACATATACTGCCGCGAAAAGGGCCGGAAGTATGTAGTTGAAGGCGTCCAGCACAGCCTGCGGGAAGTACGGAAGAACCCGTGAGCCTATTATGGTAAAGAGTGTAACAAAGCCTACCGATACCAGTACCGATGATGAAGTGCCTATAGTAGCCATTACATCTCCTTCGTGGGTGCCCTGCTCTACCTTCGCCACCTTCTGCGCCATTGCCGCCGAAGGAAGCCTTATGTCTCCTACGGAGCCCGCGAGCCAGCCTATGTATGATCCGCTGGCTCCAAGAACTCCGAAGTAAGCGATAGGCTGAACAACCCAGGATATTCCGTAAGCCGCCGCGGCGATTCCCCAAACCTGCAATACTCCGTTTACTCCCGGCCATACACCGTAGGCAATCCACAGATAAATGGCGGGAACAAAGTTGGCAACTATGGCAAATGCCACTGTTATCATGCCAAGTCGTACCATTTTTTTGTTAAACGCAACTCCTGCCTGTAAAGTATTTTCCATCTTTTACCTCCTTATCCGAATGCTATCTGTGCTACCGCCATTCCCACTATCATGGAGATTCCAAGGGCCAGCTCCTGCAGCCTCTGATGTTTAGCAAGGGCTTTTGAAATAATCAGCATGGTCCCTCCTGAAGCGACAGCCGCCACAATCGGCGCCAGATTTCCTTCCATCAATCCCGGAGCGATTTGATTGGAAAGCAGGTAGGCAAAGAGGCCCAGTATGGTGCCGCCCATGAGAAGCTTTATCCATTTCGGGTCATATTTGCTATAAAGTTTATCAACGATTCCGCTCATTTTATGTGTGGTTATGAGTACCACAACAAGCCAGCCTAAATTATTCAGGGCCATTGCCCATATGGAATAAGTAAAGGCTTCCAACCCGAATGAATCCGTTCCCGGCTCGGCGCCTACAGCCTGCGCCGCGAGAGATACCACGGCCAGCTCTGTTCTTCCGGCTCCTACGTCGCACAGTCTCATCCATGTAGTCGGCCCTCCTATAACCGCTATCATGGAAAGGAGAACTATTACCGGTGAAAAGGACGGTCCTATGGCAGTTATGAGTGATGAACGCATACCCGCCACATACTGCTCTCTTTGCAGCCCGATAAGCTTCGCTTCTTTGAGAGAGGCTCTTAAAAAGAAAATTGCCTGTCCTACTACAGCGATTACCATTATGGATGACGCTATCCATAAACCCGGACTGTTCATGATTTCCTGTAAATCCATTTTTCTTCCTCCTCATTTCAGTTTTTTTCAGAATACTACAATTAGTCTGACGGTAATACGTCTTTAAGGTGTCTTTAATTGCGGCATTCCCTCCGGGTCGTACCGACATCCCGGCAAAAAACTGATCTGAGGATTGTCATATGCGGATTTCACGCGGCTTGAGCAGCGAGCCGCCGTATTTCCGTATAATAAAAGAGACAGCATTGAACCGACCCCCAAAAGTTAGACCTAAAATCTAACAGATGGGAGGTCGGTTTTTTAATGGCAAAATATAGTTTTGAATTTAAGAAATCTGTAGTAGAAGCTTATCTTAAAGGTGAAGGTGGTTATGGGT
>DVMP01000151.1 GCA_018714925.1 Candidatus Allocopromorpha excrementigallinarum | reverse complement strand
TATAAAACAGCTTTTCTCCGCAAGATGTTTTTTATACGGACACTCATAAACAAGAATCCGCCACTTATAAAATGACGGATTCCTTGTCGCTTTTCTCAGGAAAGACTTCTGAGTGTTCTTTCCATGTTTTTGTTTTTATATTTCCTGAAGCACCTGCTCAAACTGCATCTGAAGCCTTACCCTGGTAAGACGGCTCCACTTGTAGGAGTTGTTTTCCAGATAACCGCCTTTATACAGCTCAAAGGCCCTCCTGTACGCCTCTTTGGTTCCTTCCGCCGCCTCCCGCTCAAATTCGTACATATCGCACTTGAAACGGCTTGTATCCACCCGCTGGCTTCCTCGTGAGCCTACCAGAATATCTTCTATTCCGTTGTTCCCCAGCTTCTTACGAAGCTGATAAAGTGTGGTATGGTATGTGGATGCCGCTTTGTCTCTGTCGGAATCCTCCCAGAGGGTACGCTGTATCTTTTCACTGCTCACATCGTCTCCCCTGCTGTCTACAAGGAATGCGAGCAGCTCCTTGGGTTTTGAATTTTTCCAGGGGATTCTTACGCCTCCCTTTATTATTTCAAAGGCCCCGAAGGTTTTAATATACACGCCGTTGCTCTCATCTCTGGAGTTAACGGCTTCCAGCTTTTTCACGGCCTCGGTTATCTTCTCCTCCTCGGGAGGAAGCTTAAGATAATCGACGATATCCAGCTCAAAGGCCTCCATGGCGTATCTTCCGCTCTTTGACATGAACACTATGGACGCGGAGGTATTGAGTTTTTTCAGGAGCTTTATGAGCTTGAGCCCGTCGCAGGAGCTGCTGTCCACGTCTATAAAACAGTTCAGCCTGTCTCTGCTTTCCATGGCGCAGTTCAGAGTATCCACGGGATCGGAAAACGCTGCCGCTCCCTTGCTGTTTTCAGGCAGGCTTTTTTTTACAATGCTGCTGAGTCTTTCCAATAATTTTCTATCTTCTGTAAATATTACAACCTTATCCATACACTCAGCCTCACTGCTGGATCATCTCTTTGTCCTCCGTCTTTTCCACTTCCTTAGGGAACTGAAGAACTATGCTCAGCCACCCGAACACAGGGCCCAGAAGATTTCCTATTACTGCCCACAGACAGCAGCTGAGTATAGGCCCTATAGCAAGATCCGGGAATCCTCCTATGGAATAAAGGGCGAATACCGATGAATAAGCGTTAAAAGCCGGCAGGCTGGCGTTGCATATAGGTATGCGCAAAGCGCACATAAGCAGGAATACCGTAATGGCCACAAAGACTATCATATTAGGCAGTCCTGTGAAGCCGAATCCGGTAAACACTTCCATGAGCCACAGGCAAAGGGCCGCCAGAAGCGCTCCGGGGAACACAGCGGGCACTATCTGCTTAAAGGCGGATGGCTGCGCCCCCAAAGCGAAATACCAGGCCCATCCGATAAAGAGGGCCCACACAGGGAGGCCAAGCCCCGATATGGTAACTATGCAGGACAGTCCTCCCAGTACACCTACCACTACTTCTATGGGAATCCTGGGTTTCATCTCTTTCATAGGGACTCCTTTCTCCGTAAAAGCACGGCGAACTACATCTATTCTATTTCAACCAGAGGGTCGCCCGCTTTTACAGTCTGCCCCTTCTCAACCAGTATCTTTTTTACGGTGCCGGCAAAATCCGTCAGGATTTCGTTTTCCATTTTCATGGCTTCCAGTATTATAACAACCTGATCCTCTTCTACCGTATCGCCTTCAGCGACCTTGATTTCCCATACTGATCCCGGCAGCGGTGACATTACTTTATTTGACATGTTTCTTCCTCCTGTCTGTTTACACTTCTTACTCTTTTTGACTATGCTATCTCAAATAAATTAGCTATCTCTATATCGTTCTTCTCAAGGATTTCCTTTACAACCTTGGCCTCATCTACCGCGTTAGGCGCGTCGCCGTGGATGCATACCGTAAGAGCGTCGATATCTATCATCTTTCCTCCGATGGTGGCTATCTTCTTGTCTCTTGCCACGGTTACGGCTCTTTCCGCCACCTCTTCAGGACTTCTGGCCTTCTTGGTTCTTTCTATTACCCAGTTGCCTTCTTCATCATAGGAGAGGTCTATAAGGGCTTCACCTACCATTTTAAGGCCCATTTCCTTTCCTCTCTCAAAGGCCGGCGTATTAGGCGGCAGCATTATGAAGAGGTCCGGATTGTAGTCCTTTACAGTCTGAAGGAAGGTATCTATGTACTTTTCATTTTCCGATACCATCCTGTAGAGGATGCCGTGAGGCTTTACGTGCTGCATCTTCATGCCGTATACCTTAAGCACTCCGTCTATGGCTCCCAGCTGATAAAGAGTATCTGATCTGAGCTCATCTGCCGTCAGATCCATTTCTCTTCTTCCGAACCCCTGTTTGTCCGGAAGTCCCAGATGGGCGCCTACAGCCACATCGTACTCCTTCGCCCATTTAATTGTCTGTTCCATTACCAGAGGGTCGCCCGCGTGGAAGCAGGTTGCCACATTGGCGGAGGATATGTATTTCATAAGCTCCTCGTCGTTGCCGAGAACATATCTTCCAAAGCTTTCACCCATATCTACATTGACATCTATCTTCAGCATAATCTTCCTCCTTGTTCACCTATACAGTTATGGAATCCATTGAAAGCCACTTTTTCTGGGCCTTTCTGGCCTCTATGGCTTCCTCCATGGTGCAGTAAACGAATTTGGCATAATCTCTGTCAGGAGCAGCCTGCCCTATTTTCCACAGATCCGCGTTTATAACGTTGCCGCAGCACATGAATCCGCCCAGCGTAGGGCCGTCGGCTATAAGCAGAGAAGGAGTGTTTCCCGTAACATTTATAGCTCCTCTCATGTTATATGCGTGGTCTATTATATTGGAAGGATGGGCTCCGCCTGAGCCTCCGTCTTTTCTTGCGAAGAAATTGACAGAATCAGGTATAGGCTCCAGCCTGCAGGCCGATCTGTTGGAATTTACCGAGAACTTATGCTTTTCATTATACAGATACTCCATACCCTCCTCTGTTACATAGTCAGGATAGGCGTTCATTCCCGGTATAAGTCTCAGCTCTATTGTCTCGCTGTATTCAGGAATAGCTTCAGCCTTTACCTTTCTTCCGGCCAGGTTATCAAGGCTGTCGGAAGGCTTGCCGAACTTTATCTCGTCTCCCGACTTGAGAGCTCTTCCTTCAAAGCCTCCGTAGCTTCCGAAGAGGCATGTGGATTTACTGCCCAGATAAAGAGGTACGTCTACACCTCCGGCCACGGTTATATAAGCTCTGAAGCCCTTTTCTCCGTAGGAACCGAATTTAAGCTTATCCCCGGCCTTTACCTTTATGCTTTCCCACATAGGGATCTTCTCTCCGTTTACTGTAGGCGACATGTCGGCGCCTGTTACGGCTATAACAGCGTCTTCGTCAAATTTTCCCGAAAACATGCCTGCCGCTATCTCTATGCCTGCTTCTCCGTTGTCGTTGCCAACCAGGAGATTTCCCAGTTCAAGAGCCACATTGTCCATGGCTCCCGCCGGCGCCATACCGGCTCCGAGATATCCAAGTCTGCCCGGCCAGCTTTCCACAACAGACTGTATTCCTCCTTGTATTACTTTCAGCATCTTTTGCCTCCTTATGGTAAAAAGAAACTTTAACCCGTTAACTACAGCTTAGGCGCTTTTGCCATGCCTGCTTCTCTCTTGGCGTTGAATTCAGCGGCCTCCTTCTGGATTTTGTCTGAATTGAGCCATTCTATGAAATCCTTTACTACTATTTCGCCTTCCTCGATTTCATATTTGTAATCCGTCTTATTGTGTACATGCTCATATATATCGAGGATTTCCTTCTCAGTAGTTTCGTAGAACTTTATTCTGTCCGCATTTCTGTAGAGGAACGGCGTATCCTTAAACTGAGGATGCTTCATGGCAAACTGGAAGGTTGGTATCGTCCTTCCCATAAGCTGATAACCTCCTCCCGTAGGAGTTGTATATGTGAATACGCATGGACCGCCGAGGCCTACCGAGCCCTCCGGAGTCCATGTCCTCGGAGGATTGTATTTAGGTACCACTAACGCGCATCTCGGATCAAGAGGCCAGAAAAATCCTCCTCCCGGCCAGAAGCCGCAGCCGCTGTTGAACCATTCGGTTTCCATGAGCTTTTCCTTGGCTTCCTTAACAGTTACACCGTTACACTGAGCTATGTACTCCAGATTGTATCCGCCTTCACAGTTAGGCGCGTCAGGCCTTATAAGCTGAAGATATTTTTCAACGGCTTTCTTTGTTTCACTGTCCTCAAAAGCTATAGGCAGCTTTATGATCCTTGAAGGTATCACCATGTCCTTCAGCTCTTTCAGCTCATCCTCGCACTCGGCTATCTCGTCTATCAGCTTATCCACCGACAGTACGAGAGGATCGAAGTGGAACATGTTGGTTCTCAGTCCCGGAACAGTTTCTATGAGACCCTCGATGTTCTTTTTCTTTATCATTCCGTCAATTGCCAGTATTCGGAATGAATCAGGAACATACAGTCTCTGCTCGTGGCCGTACTCCACCTGCAGGAATCCGTCGCCTGCCTGTCTGAAAAGTACTTCTTCACGGGCTTCCGTTGCCGGCAGAGTTTTCAGAATGGTAGAGTAATCTCTTTTTTTCTCATTCATAAAATAATCCTCCTCATGATTTTCAGTAAACATTTTCTCTACGATTCAAACCTATGCCTTAAAATTACCTTGTAGTTAATCACTAAGGTTTTTTTAATGTAGCTTGATTATAATTCATGCAGACTTTTCTGTCAATTTGTAATTGCGTTATTTTTTTGTATACTTTTTGTGCAGTTAAGGATTAATTGTCCGCTCAGGCCCTTTCGGGTTCGAGTCCCTCATGGTCTTCTGAAAAAAACAAAATCCGCCATGATGTGTATCACGGCGGAAATTCACTGGCGCGCCATGAGGGACTTTACTA
>DVMP01000150.1 GCA_018714925.1 Candidatus Allocopromorpha excrementigallinarum | reverse complement strand
GACTATGCTCAAAAGTACAGAAATCTCCCGTACATAACATATCTCGAAGATGAGACGGTATGAAACACATGAATATATTTCAGGCTGTCCCGGAAGGATTCTTTCCGCCGGGACAGCTTTTTTTCAGCTTTCCATCTGCTTCGCAAGAAATCCGGCGCCCAGCTCAGCGGCTTTTATTTCCGTGTCGCTTATGGGATGCCTGTCGGAAGGGAAAATGGTTACGGAGCCTATGGGGTCGCCGTTGGAAAGGATGGGAATGACGACCTTTGAGGCATTCTGATATTTGCCTTTTTTCTGTATTATTCTGTCAAGATCCTCGTCTATCTCCTTGTTTACATAGTCCTTCTGCCGCAGGCCGGAGGCGGCCACAAATCTGTCCGTGTCAGAAACAAGCACCGGCAGTCCCAGAATAGACGAGGCGGTTTCGGCGAAGCCTTCGGCAATTTGTCCCAGCTCGCTTATGGGGGAGTATTTTTTTAAAATAACCTCTCCCGCGGTGCCCGTATATATTTCAAGGGGGTCGCCCTCTCTTATTCTCAAGACCTTTCGTATCTCCTTGGGAACGACGACTCTGCCCAGGTCGTCTATTCTCCTAACTATTCCTGTTGCTCTCATTTAATTTCCTCCAGTATGTTTTTATATTTCTATTGTTTGTAAAAGCGCGGCAAATATACGCGGCACAGCCTTTGGCGGCAAAAGAAAATACCCGCCTTAAAAAGGCCGTAACAGTTTGACTTTTGTCCCGTATTGAAGTAACATCATATTTGAGCCTGAAGAAAGCGGAGAAAGCTGATGAAGAAATTTAGAAGCCTTTGGAAAATAATATTCGGTCGGACCACTGTACTGGTGCTTTTAATGCTGGCGCAGGCTGTGGTTCTTTTTGGCGGCTTTGCGATTCTGGACAACAGTATATGGGCCATAAACTATATTGTAGCTGTTCTGGCGGTAATAATTCTCATGTATGTGGTAAACGCCAAGCAGAATTCAAGCTTCAAGCTTATGTGGATAGTTCTTATACTGGCTGTGCCGGTGGTGGGAGTGGTCTTTTACATATACACCAAGCTTCAGTACGGCACCAGATTTATTTCCGAAAGACTGAAAGAGCTTAACGCCGAGCAGGAAAAGTATCTTGTGCCCGGGAAGGAAACGGTCAATGAAGTGTTCGCCGCTTCCAAGCAGGAGTTCGGAATATTTAAATACATATATGAGAAGGGCGGATACCCTGTATACAGGGATGCCAGCGTAAAGTATTTTCCTCTTGGGGAGGATAAGTTTAAGGAAATGCTCTATCAGCTTGACGGAGCAAGGGAGTTTATATTCCTTGAATATTTTATTGTGGATAAGGGGTACATGTGGGACAGGATACTTGATATTCTTGCCAGAAAGGTGAAGGAAGGCGTGGAGGTGAGATTCATGTATGACGGTACATGCTCCCTTTCTCTTCTGCCTATAAACTACCCTCAGAAAATGGAACGTCTGGGGATAAAATGCAAGATTTTTTCGCCTATGAAGCCGTTTCTCACAACTCATCAGAATAACAGAGATCACAGAAAAATCCTCGTAATAGACGGACACACGGCCTTTACGGGAGGAATAAACCTTGCTGACGAATACATAAACAGAAAAAACCGGTTCGGACACTGGAAGGATACGGCCATTATGGTAAAGGGAGACGCTGTAAACAGCTTTACCATGATGTTCCTGCAGATGTGGAATATAACGGAGACAAAGAAGGAAAACTATGAGGCTTATATAAGACACGGCTCATATGTGGAGCCGGGCATGAGAAACGGCGGATATATCGCACCTTACGGAGACAGCCCTTTTGACAACGAAGAGGTGGGAGAGAAGGTGTATCTTGACATACTTAACAGGGCAAAGGACTATGTTCATATAATGACGCCTTATCTCATACTGGATGAAGAGCTGATAAACGACATTACCTTTGCCGCTCAGAGAGGTATCGAGGTAAAGCTTATACTGCCTCATATTCCCGATAAAAAGTACGCGTATCTTCTTGCAAGGACCTATTATGAGGAGCTTATAAGCCAGGGAGTTGAAATATACGAGTATATTCCCGGCTTTGTACATGCCAAGGTCTTTACCAGCGATGATGAAAAGGCAGTGGTGGGAACAATAAATCTGGATTTCAGGAGCCTTTATCTTCATTTTGAATGCGCGGCGTACATATGGAAAAATCCTGTGGTGAAGGATGTGGAAGAGGATTTTCAGAATACCCTGAAGAAGTGCAGGCGTATAACCATAAAGGACTGTAAGGATTATAACGTGTTGTTTAAGCTGGCGGGAAGGGCTCTCAGATTTATAGCCCCTCTCATGTAGGCACGGGACGACGCGGCTTTGGAGGTGAAAGGATGCTTTTTAAAAATATAGCCATACTGGATGAAAACCTGAATATGAGGGAAAACTGCTTTGTGGAGACAAAGGAGGACAGAATCACCTATATAGGCGACAGACATCCCGGCGGAGGGGAGCGGGAGTATGACGGAAGAGGCAGACTGCTTATGAGCGGATTTTATAACGCTCACGGACATTCTCCCATGTCGCTTATGAGAGGGTACGGAGAAAATATGGTCCTTCAGGACTGGCTTTCAAAAAAGATATTTCCTTTTGAGGACAAGCTTGACGGAGAATCGGTGTACTGGGGAACAATGCTTTCCCTGGCTGAATCCATGAGGTTCGGCATAGTATCGACAAGCGATATGTACTATTTCTGCGAAGACATGGCCAGGGCCGTGGCTGACAGCGGAATGAAGGCCAACATCTCAAGATCAGTGGTCAATCCCTCGGGAGAGGCTCCGGAAAAGCTTGAAAGCTTTAAGGAAATGAAGGATCTTTACAGGGAATTTCACGGAAGCTGTCAGGGGAGAATAAAAATAGATATGAGCCTTCACGCCGAGTACACTTCAGACAGGAGGACCGCGGAGGCTCTGGCAGACTATGCCGGAGGAATTGATACGGTGATGCACGTCCACGTGTCTGAGACGGAGCTGGAGCATAAGCAGTGTCTGGAGCGTCATGGAATGACGCCTGCCGCTTATCTTGAGGATACGGGACTTTTTAATTTGCCCGCTATCGCGGCTCACTGTGTGTATTCCACAGAGGAGGACCTTGAAATTTTCAGAAGAAGGGGAGTTACGGTGGCGGCAAACCCTGTAAGCAATATGAAGCTGGCAAGCGGAGTATGCAACGCGGCGGCAATTCTCGAGAAGGGAATAAATCTTGCCATCGGAACCGACAGCGTCGCCAGCAACAACAGCCTTAACTTCATGGAGGAAATGAAGGTGCTGGCAATAGGAAACAAAGGATTTTTAAAAGACCCGCGGGCTCTTACTGCCGGGGATGCTGTAAGAGCGGCCACGGAGGGCGGAGCCAGAGCCCAGAGAAGAGACGGCTGCGGAGCCCTTAAGGAGGGTGGAAAAGCCGATCTTATAGTTGTGGATATTTCGGGAGCCAATATGCATCCGGTTCACAATATACTCAACAACCTGGTATATTCCTGTTCAGGCGGGGAGATTGAGATGACAATGTCAGACGGAAAGGTGTTATACGAAAAAGGAAACTACCGTACAATAGATATAGAGAAAACCATTTATCAGGCTGAGAAGGCAACGAAAAAAATACTTGAAAGGCTTTAAAACATGTCCAAGAAATCACTTGTAAAGGGCGCTGCGGTACTGGCGGCGGCGGGAATTGTAGTAAAACTGCTGGGAGCTGTTTTCAGAATACCTCTGGCAAATTTAATAGGAACCGTGGGAATGGCCAATTATTCGCCGGCCTATTCCCTGTACTCATTTCTCCTTGTATTCGCCACCACAGGGCTTCCTGTGGCCATATCAAAGATGGTATCGGAAAGATACGCCATAGGTCAGTTCAGAGAAGCGGAGAGAGTGTTCAGGCTGTCGAGAACACTTATGACGGCCATAGGGGTAATCGGCTTCTGTGTGCTGATGTTTCTGGCAAAGCCCATAGCGGAGCTTATAAATGTGCCGGGATCGGCAATGTCCATGCAGGCGACGGCTCCCGCTCTTCTTCTTGTGCCTCTTATGGCCTCCTACAGAGGGTATTTTCAGGGGATGCAGGAGATGAGACCAACCGCGGTTTCTCAGATAGTTGAACAGCTTTTCAGAGTGGCCTTCGGCCTTCTTCTGGCAAAGCTCTTGATGGACGGCGCTTTTATGGCTTCCCAATACACTCCGGAGCAGAGAGGCGCTGCCGGCGGATGCTTCGGCGCCTCCGCGGGAGCGGTGGGAGGTCTTATAGTTATGCTTATAATATACATGGCCTCCAGAGGGTCCATAAAGCAGAGGATAAGAAGGGACAGGACCTCCGTAAGGGAAAGCAGCAAGAGCATACTTAAGAAGATAGCCGTTATAGCTATCCCCATAACGGTAGGAGCATGTATAATGCCTATTGTGAATCTCGTTGACGCCGGAGTTGTACCCTCCAGACTTTCGGCCTCCGGCTGGGAAAGATCCGTGGTAGAGGATCTGTACGGACAGCTTACAGGTCTGGCGGCTCCCATAGTGGCCTTTCCTCAGGTGCTGATACAGGCTATAGTTCTCAGCCTTGTTCCCATGGTGTCGGCAGCAAATAAGATAAAAGACAGGGCGGGGCTTCACAGAAACATTTCTCTCGGAATACGAATGGCGATGATTCTGGCGCTTCCATGCGCCTTCGGCCTTTTTATACTGTCCGAGCCGGTGCTGCTGCTTTTGTATCCGACACAGCAGGCCAGCGTATCCAGCGCGGCGGCATGTCTTGAGGCTCTCTCCATAGCCTTTATATTCCTGGCGGCCATAACTGTTATGACAGGGGCGCTGCAGGGAATAGGAAAGCAGATAATCCCTGTGAGAAACCTTTTCTTCGGTGTGCTGGTAAAGCTGGCGGTTACCTGGGTACTGACAGCCATACCGGCGATAAACGTGGTCGGAGCTTCCATCGGAACCATCTGCGCCTATATAGTAGCCGCAGCTTTGGATTTTATGGCTCTGAAAAAGTATACAGCCGTTAAGGTGCCTATGAGTCTGGCAGTGGTAAAGCCTTTAATATCAGCACTTGTAATGGCAGTAATAGTGTTTTTCTCCTACAGGGGGATATACGCTCTTTTAGGCAGCAACGGAACGGCTACTCTTCTGTCCATAGTAATAGGGGTGGTTGTTTACGGCCTTATGATACTGAGGACAAAGACAATAGAACGGGAAGAAATGATGAGTATGCCTATGGGAGCAAAGCTGGCGGCCATATGCGAGAAGCTCAGACTGTGGTAGAAAGACCTTAAAAATTACAGGTCCGAATCCAAAAGAACTTGACAAATGCGTTGAAAAATGGGAGAATGGAGACCGAGGACATGTATCATGTATAATGAGGTTCGTTCCCAAAATAGCTTAAAAACTATTTGGTATTATTTTTAAGGAGGATTTATTAATGAATAAGGCTGAATTGGTAGCTGCGGTAGCAGAGAAAACTGGTTTTACTAAGAAGGATGCTGAGCTGGCTGTGAACGCATTTGTTTCAAGCGTAGAAGGCGCTCTTGTAAAAGGTGACAAGGTTCAGTTGATAGGATTCGGAACTTTCGAGGTTCGTCAGAGAAAAGCGAGACAGGGAAGAAACCCTAGAAAACCAGGTGAAGTTATTAAGATCGCCGCTTCGAAGGCTCCTGTATTCAAAGCAGGAAAGGCTCTTAAGGATGCGGTAAACAAATAAGTCCTGATTTTAAAGGGTAACGCAGGTTGCCCTTTTTTTAGTGGCGTTTGAAATTTCCCCAGAGCCGCCTCGGAAAGACCTCGGTGAAGGGACAGAGCTTTGCGGAAGATGAGAGGTGAATAAGGAGAATATGCGAATAGATAAATTTTTGAAAAATTCAAGGATAATAAAGCGGAGAACAGTAGCTAAAGAGGCATGCGAGCAGGGAAGAATAGTCGTAAACGGAAAAGCCGCCAAGCCCGGAACGGAAGTAAAGGAGGGCGATGAGATAGACGTTTTGTTCGGAAGCGGAAGTCTTAAGGTGGAAGTGGTGAAGCTTATGGAAAGCTGCAGAAAAGAGGATGCGGCTTCTATGTACAGAGTTTTGGAATAATAGGGACGGGACCGCAGGTGAAAATGAAAAAATCAAAAGAAAAGATAAATGTTTTAAAGCTGGTGGCAGCCGCCGCTATATGCGTTGTCCTTCTCGGCGGCGGCGCTCTGGCGGCTGTAAAGCTAATGCCTCTGGAGGAGGCCTCTCCCGTAGCCGCGGCGCCTCAGAAGGCGGAGGAAGCTACGGCGACGGTAGGAAGCGCGGGAGATATAATACTTCACAGACCGTTTCTGAATTCGTCGGCTTATAAAACAGAGGCCGGCTACGATTTTTCGCCGGCGTTTACATACGTAAAAGACATCTACGAAAAATTTGATCTCATGGCGGTTAATCTTGAGACAACCCTTTCGGGGGAGGAGGCAGGATATTCAGGGTATCCTATGTTCAAATCTCCCGACTCACTGGCTGACGCTCTTACGTCAAACGGCGCCGATCTTTTCCTTCTCGCCAACAACCATATATATGACGGAGGCGCTTCGGGCTTTCTGAGAACCTCACAGTATCTGGCGGAAAGAGGAATACTTTACACAGGCGCGCGGCATTCAGAGGAAGAAAAAAAATATCTTATTGAGAATATCAGCGGAATAAACATAGGCTTTGTAAACTATGTTTACGAGACGCCGAGAAGCGACGGCTCCAAGGGAATAAACGGAAATGTCATGGACAGCTCTGTGGCGGGATATCTCAATTCCTTTGATCCCAATGACAGAGAGCCTTTCTATGAGGAGATGGAGGAGAATGTAGCGGCCATGAAGGAGGAGGGAGCCGAGTTTATAATCGCGTATCTCCACTGGGGAAACGAGTATCAGATGGAAGAAACCTCCTGGCAGAGGGAAATAGCCCAGAGACTCTGCGATATGGGCGTTGACGCTCTCATAGGAGGGCATCCTCACGTGGTACAGCCTGTAGATGTGTTTACGAATTCTGAGGGGGATCATAAAATGTTCTGCGCCTTTTCAGTGGGAAATCAGCTGTCCAACCAGAGAAGAGAATACGTATCCCTGTCGTCGGGCCATACGGAGGACGGACTTATAATAGGGCTGGAAATAACGAGAAACAGCGATGGAGAGACCTCTCTTACGGGAGTGGAGTATATTCCCACATGGGTGTACCGCTCCTCATTGGGACCGGCATATTACATACTTCCTGCCGGTGAAAGTGATTCCCTTGAGTCGGAAACAGGTCTGACGGGAGTGGCCGGCGAGGCGGCTCAATCCTACGAAAGGACTTACGGGATAATAGGAGAGGGCGTTGAAAGGGTAAAGGAAGCCTACGGCTTCTGAGCCTTTAAACAGAGGAAAGACATTTAAAAACCGAAAACGGATCCTTATCTCAAAAGAGAGGGGATCCGTTTTCTTATTTTTTATGTCCTCTGAGCAAGCGATTTCTTTACAGCCGGAAGCTTTGATATTACTCTGTTCCATACGAGAGGGATCATAACAAGGTGTATGGGAAGCATCAGAAGGCATTTGAATATTCTCGTGGGCAGAAGGGCTATAAAGCCGTCACCCATGAGAATGGAAAGCCAAAAGGTGTCGAGGAAAAGATTAAGCCCCAGCAAAATGATGCAGCTGGCGGGAAGGACCCGCTTAGGGGTTATTTCTTTGCCGTGAAGGAAGATCCCGAAGGTGAGGCCCGTAAGGGCGGCTGTAACCGTAAAGCCCGGGAAAAAGGCGCCTGTAGGGAAAATAAGCATTCCCAGAATATCGCCGACAGCGTAGCCGGCGGCGGCCCACACAGGTCCGAACATTATTCCCATAACGGACACGGGAAGAAAGCCGAAGCCTATGCGGAGAACGGGCGTGTTAACGGAACAGAATCTCGTAAGGACGATTTCCAGGGCAATAAGAAATGCCATGATCACCAGACGTGATGTGTTGGATTTGTTCTCCATTAAAAAAACTCCTTTCTCAAATAGTCGTAGATCAACTACACTAAAGAGACAGAAGTTCTGCGGAATTTCTTTTGTGTAGTAGCGGATGCGACATTGTACCGCAGCAATGCTTTCGTTCATAAGCAACATCCCATCTTATGACACTTTACGCACAATATCTACTCTACGCGGATGCTATTTTACCACATATACGCCGGCAGCACAACACCGCGGAGCAAACCCGCTAAAATATATTGGATGGAGAAGGCGATTCGTTTTCGTGGAGAAAATTAAACCTGTACTTAAGGTAAGCGGCTTCTCCCGCCGAGTTGGAGGCATCCTCGAGGCGGATGTAATAGTAGACCTTTGATACTACGCTGTCCACTTCGTTTATGGATTCCGTGTCCACAAAGAAGGCTGAGATCTTTTTGTAGCTGTCCCAGTCCGCGGCTATGAAATCAAAGGCTGCGGCCGCCGTATCCCAGTCCTCCCTTTCTATGGAGGGAATGACCCTGCTGTCTATAATACTCTTATAAGAGTCGATGGAATCAAAAGAATACTTTTCATATATGCCCCAGGGAACTATGAGCACAAGAAGACAGCCTACGGATAAAAGAAGGTCCTTCATTGCTTCACCTCCCCCGCAAAGGTATCGTCTCTGTCGAGGAACACGTGAAGCTCCGCCTTTTCGTCGCAGAAAGCCAGAAAAACCTTTTCCCGGTCTGATATCCCCATGGCAGAGAGCCTTTCGGAAAGCTCCTTTTCCGTCCATCCCGACTTTGACAGGTTTTGAGGATAAACGGTTCCGTCGGATATAAAGATGACAGGCATCACCTCCCGGCCTTTTTTCATATTAAGATCCTCCGCGGTGATATTCCTCTTGTGGGACTTGGGAATTACGGAAAGCTCTCCGTTGGATTCCATCACCGCGTAGGCAACCTGGGCTATACAGGGGTAGCCGCATATGCGAAGCTGCTCCATGAGATCATTTATGGTAATGCGGAGCTTTTTCATTTCCCTGTGATTTATCCGGCCGTCGTCAATGAGCACGCTGGGCTTCCCTCCGAAGAAGTTTTTCAGCCTTTCGCTTTTTATGGACAGAAAGGAAATGGACACCTGAAGAAAGAGAAGTGTGAAAATAGCCGTTACGCCGCTTATTAGAGAAACATCGGGAGACTCTATGGGTATTGAGGCCAGCTCGGCAATCATAAAGGATACGATCAGCTGGAAGGGAGACATCTTTGAAAGCTCCGCCTTTCCCATTATTCTTAAACATAAGAGTATTATCATGTAGAGGATGATGGTTCTTATTAATATTATACTCAAGGCAACCTCCTTAGAAACCGGCCGGGGAAAACTGGTGTCAGCCGCAAAAGATATATTATATTTTATTGTTTGCGAAAGCTCTCTTTGATATACTGAAAAAGAGCAGTAAGACGGTAAAGGAAATAAATGTGAGCATGAAACATGACCGCCGCGGATACGCGGCTCTTTACAATTTTTCATATATGTCCATAGGAGCCTTTGTCCCGCTTGTGGGCCAGTATCTTTCCTCGGAAGGATTTTCCGGCACGCAGGTGGGAACCGTCACGGCCACAGGAACTGCCGTGGCCATTTTCGCCTCGGCCTTCTGGGGAAAAAGATACAGCAGAAGCGGCAGGAAGGATCTGGTGCTTATGGGGCTGTGCCTCATGGCCTCATTAATGTGCTTTGTGTTTATGAACATGGAGGAGTATATTTTTGTGATCGCCGCTTTCGGGGCCATGTATTTTTTTCAGGCTCCCGTCATGTCTCTTACCGACGCCTTTACTGTGGAGAGAGCCTCAGTCTTCGGAAGCCTGAGAGCCTGGGGCGCGGTGGGCTTTGCTCTGGGGATATTTCTGGCGGGAGTCTTTTCAGATGTTTTAGACATAAAGGTGATTTTCCCTTTTTACATACTCAGCTTTACAGCCGCGGCCGTTACAGTGTGGAGAATAGGCGTAAAGACAGAAGAAAAGGAGCGGGGAAATGTGAAAGGAGACTCTGTAAAGCGAGAGGGGGGATATACTTCTCTCTTAAAAAACAGAAGGCTCTGCCAGCTTATTCTGTGCGCCTTTTTTATGGGAGGAACCAACGTTGCCAACAACACCTACTTCAGCTTTCTGTATATAGAGGGAGGCGGGACTGTGGCCGGAGTGGGAGCGGTGATGCTGCTCATGGTGGGAAGCGAGGTCCCTTTTATGGCGTGGTGTGAAAGACTTTCAAGAAAATTCACAGGGGAGAAAACCATAATGGCGGCAATGATAATATCGGCCGTAAGGTTCCTTGTAATGGGACTGGGGCTGCCATGGTGGATGCTGGCGGCGATTTCCTTTTCACAGGGAGTGGTTAACGGGATTATCCTCATAGAATTTGTCAGATATGCGGCGAAGCTGGCCCCAAAGGGGAAGGAAAGCCTTGCCATATCCGCCTATTATATTATAGGCAGCAATCTGAGCACTATAGTATGTCAGCTCTGCGGAGGAAGACTGCTGGACCTTGGCGGAGCCGCGGCCGTATATCTGTTTTTCGGATTTTTTAACATGGCCGGCGTCTGCCTGTATTGGAAATTCAGGCTTTATAAAAGTATCGACGAGACAGGAGGATAAAAACCGCAAAAAAAATCGTCAAAGTAATTGACAAAGAAAAGTATCTTTGATACTATAGACAAGCTGTCACATATGCGGTCAGGAACAGACAATTTGCGACATTAATTATCAAGGCTGAGAAAAGAAAAATTGTTAATAAAAAGTAAAAAAGTTGTTGACAAAATGTGTGATATGCAATATAATAAAAAAGCTCGCTAAGAGCGGGCAAGAGCTTCCGAAAGAGAATAAGGGAGCGCGAAGATTGAAAACTTCATAGTGTAGAAAATCGAGTCCAAAAGACAAGAGACAAATACTTC
>DVMP01000149.1 GCA_018714925.1 Candidatus Allocopromorpha excrementigallinarum | reverse complement strand
AAAAGAAAGAAGCCGTTTAATAAAACAGCGGCATTAAGAAAGCTCTATGAGAACGGGTTGACTGTTCCCATAGAGCTTTTCCTTCTTATGTCAGTTCCCAGGAGGAGAAAGTTAAAAATTTGTCAGACTATTTCGTATATTAGCAATACATTACTTTAGGCTTGATTCTTGTATACATAAATATATATAATAAGCTGTAAGTATGTTTAAGTTAGTTGTATTAATTATTAGGAGGATTACATGGGCACTATTCTTTTTCTTATCTTTTTCCCGATAATTATTGCCTTGATTCTTTTAGTAACTAAAGAGGATAAGGCCCGGGATATGGTCGTAAAGGGTGCCGCGCTTCTCATAGCGGCAGCGTCCATAGTCGTGGCTGTCCAGTATTTCGGCTCGGGAGGCGAGTATTTCGCCTTTGACGGAGAGATCATCAATTACGTGATGATGGTCATCGAAGCCCTTCTTGCCGTGTATATCATATACGCGGGCATCAAGCACAAGAAATACCTGGCATCTATCTTCGCGGTGATCCAGACGCCTCTGCTGATCTGGTTCGAGCTTACTAGAGGACATCATATCAGAGTTGAGCATAATATGTATGTTGACAGACTCTCGGTAATAATGATACTCATTATAGGCATAATAGGGAGTCTTATATGCGTATACGCGCTGGGGTACATGAAGGACTTCCAGGCGCATCATTCGGATCAGAAGGACAGAAGACCTTGGTTCTTCTTCGTGATGTTCGTATTCCTGGCGGCCATGGTAGGCCTTGTTACATCCAATAATCTCATATGGATGTATTTCTTCTGGGAGATAACGAGCTTGTCATCCTTCTTCCTTATCGGATTCACAAAGACAAAGGAAGCTACAAACAACGCTTTCAGAGCGCTGATAATGAACCTTCTGGGAGGTCTCGGCTTCGCGGTGGGAATAGTTATTCTCGGAGAGGTATTCGGAACTCTGGAGCTGAGCACAATGCTTCTGGCAGGATCTCTTTACGGAGAGGTTGTGGCAATACCTGCGGCATTCTTCGCTTTCGCGGGAATAACAAAGGCTGCCCAGATGCCGTTTAACAGCTGGCTTCTCGGAGCCATGGTGGCGCCTACGCCGACATCGGCGCTGCTCCATTCGTCAACCATGGTAAAGGCCGGTGTGTTTATGATAATAAAATTATCTCCTGTACTGGGAATGGATAATTTCGCGGGAATAATGACCATTATGGTCGGAGGAATAACCTTCCTTATGGCAACCTTCGCAGCTGTGTCACAGAGCAACGCCAAGAGGGTTCTGGCCTATTCGACCATAGCGAATCTCGGTCTTATAGTAGCCTGCGGAGGAATAGGAACGGCAGCGGCCGTATGGGCAGGGGTAATGCTCATAATTTTCCACGCCGTAACAAAGTCATTGCTGTTCCTGTGCGTGGGTACAGCGGAGCATAATATCGGCAGCAGAGATATTGAGGACATGGACGGACTCTTTAACAGGATGCCGAGACTGGCTATGTTTATGATAATAGGCATCGCCGGAATGTTCCTGGCTCCTTTCGGAATGCTCATATCAAAGTGGGCTGCCATGACGGCCTTTGTGGATTCCGGAAACATAATTCTCGTGGCTATAATATGCTTCGGAAGCGCCGTAACGGCCTTCTACTGGATCAAGTGGATGGGCAAGCTTTCCGCTGTTGTGGCCGGAGAGGAGAATATACAGCAGAATGTCCACAAGGAGGAGTGGTTCGTTCAGGGAACTCTGGTGGGGCTGACAATACTTACATGTCTCCTGTTCCCTCTCATATCCATATACATGCTGGTTCCTTATCTTGAGAGAGTCTTTGGCGGCGTGGCGACTGCGGCTCTGTCGGCAAGCAATATGATAATCATGTGCGTAATGGTGGCTGTCATAGTTCTCCTTACTGTAATGCTCTTTGGAAAATCAAAGAAGAAGATCGTTCCTATATATCTGTCCGGAGTCAATGAAGGAGACAACAGAACCTACTTCGGCTCCATGGGCAAGGACGTTACCTTCAGCCTGAGAAACTGGCATATGGAAGATTACTTCGGAGAAAAGAAGATGAATCTCATAGGCGGAGTCCTTACTACGGCTATGCTGGTAATAGGCATAGGATATATGGTGGGAACCCTTGTTAGTCTGTTGGGAGGTGTCGCATAATGATAAAGATGATAGTATTCATAGTTGCATATCTTGTGCTCGCCCCTCTTATCGGAGGGCTTCTGGCAGGCCTTGACAGAAAGGTTTCGGCAAGGATGCAGAGGAGAGCGGGTCCTCCTGTTCTTCAGCCCTTCTACGATGTGTTTAAGCTCTTTGAAAAGGAGCCTCTGACAGTAACGAAGGTACAGGATTTCTACGTTTTCATATTCCTGCTGTTCGTAATAGTATCGGGAGCAATATTCTTCGGAGGCGGAGACCTGCTTCTGGTAATATTTACACTGACTCTGGCCAGCGCCTTCCTTATAATAGCGGCTTATTCGTCAAACTCCCCTTACGCTGAAGTGGGAGCCGAGCGTGAGCTTCTTCAGATGATGGCTTATGAGCCGATGGTGCTGCTGACGGCCATAGGATTTTATCTTTACACGGGAAGCTTTGCCGTAGGAGATATAGTTTCGGGAGCTTCCATGCCGCTTCTGCCTCTCATAGGCATATTCCTGGGCTTTACCTTTATTCTTACCATAAAGCTCAGAAAATCGCCTTTTGACCTGAGCATGTCCCATCATGCCCATCAGGAGCTGGTAAGAGGCCTTACCACCGAGTTTTCGGGAAGGACCCTCGCTCTTATAGAGATATCTCACTGGTATGAGAATATATTCCTTCTGGGATTCATATTCCTGTTCTTTGCCAACGGCACTGTATGGGGATACATAATAGGAGTTGTTGCATGTATATTGATTTACTTCTTTGAAGTGCTTATAGACAACAGCTTCGCCAGAATGAAGTGGCAGTTCGCCTTTAAATCGGCGTGGCTGGTGGCTCTCATTCTGGGTGTAGTGAATATATTTGTACTTTATATAATTATTTAAGGAGGTGTGGAAATGTCATATATAGCGAAATCACCATGGGTCGTACACTACGACGGATCCAGCTGCAATGGATGCGATATAGAAGTTCTGGCATGTCTTACACCTATGTACGATGTGGAGAGGTTCGGTATAATCAATACAGGCAACCCTAAGCACGCGGATGTTTTCCTGGTAACAGGATCCGTAAATGAACAGAACAAAGATGTAGTGAAGCAGATATATGATCAGATGCCGGAGCCTAAGGTTGTTGTGGCCGTAGGCATATGCGCCTGTACGGCGGGAGTTTTCAGAGAATGCTACAATATACTGGGCGGCGTTGACAGCGTAATTCCGGTAGACGTATATGTTCCCGGCTGCGCGGCCAGACCCGAGGCCATAATAGACGGTGTTGTAAAGGGCCTGGCTGTTCTTCAGGAAAAAAGGGACAATATGGTAAAGCAGGTTGACGAACCGGCTGAGACCTATGAAAAGGAAGAGGCTGAAGCCTCCGAAGGAGAGAAAAGCCCTGAGGAGGAAGCTGCCGGAGAAACCGAAAAAGATCAAGAGGGAGGGAAGCAGTAATGGTTGAAAGAGTAGATGTAAAGCAAAACTTTGTACCTGTTGAAGTTTCCCAGCTTCTGACAAAGGTAAAGGATCTCAAGGCTGACGGCTACAGATTCGGTCAGGCCTGCGCCACGGCAGTGGATGACGAAAAGTTCGAGATCATATATTCCTTTGACAAGAATCATCAGCTTACAAATCTCAGATTAGTTATTTCCCAAGGAGAAGAAATAGAAAGCATAACGGATGAATACTGGCCGGCTTTTATATACGAAAACGAGATGCACGATCTCTTCGGCATAAAGTTCAACCATATGGCTTTAGACTACCAGGGTAATTTCTTCAAGGTGTCAGAGCCTACTCCGTGGAATCCGAAGAAATAAGAAAGGAAGGTAATCAATATGGGAAAGAAAACGATAATTCCTTTCGGACCGCAGCATCCGGTGCTTCCGGAGCCTATTCATCTCGACCTGGTAATCGAAGATGAAACGGTGGTGGAGGCGATTCCTTCTATCGGATTTATCCATAGGGGCCTGGAAAAGCTTGTGGAAAAAAAGGATTATACCCAGATGGTATATGTAATAGAGCGTATATGCGGTATATGCAGTTTCGGACACGGCTGGGGATACTGCGCTTCGGTTGAAGGCGCCATGGGAGTAAAGGTTCCCGTTCGTGCCGAGTATCTCAGGACTATACTTCATGAACTGTCAAGACTTCACAGCCATCTTCTGTGGCTTGGTCTTCTGGCGGATGCCTTTGGCTTTGAGAGTCTTTTCATGCACTGCTGGAGAGTGAGAGAGACTATTCTGGACATTCTGGAGAGAACCACCGGCGGGCGAGTAATATTTTCCATCTGCAAGGTGGGAGGCCTGAGAAAAGACGTAGACGACAAGACTCTCGTTGAGATAGTAAATATACTCAAGGGGATAAAGAAGGATATAAAGGATCTTACAGATGTATTCCTTGAAGATGACTCCGTAAAGAACAGAATGTGCGGAGTTGGAGTTCTTTCCAAGGAGGACGCGGAGGAGCTCTGCGCCGTAGGTCCTGTGGCAAGAGGCTCAGGAGTGATTCAGGACATGCGTCTGACCGATAATCACGGGGCATATAAGTATCTGGACTTTGAGCCTGTAATAGAGGAGGCCGGAGACTGCTACGCCAGATGTAAGGTGAGAATAAGAGAGGTATTCCAGTCCATAGATCTTATAGAAAAGGCTGTGGAAAAGATACCGGAAGGCGATGTCAGCGTAGAGGTAAAGGGAAATGTTGAAGGAGAGTATATGACGAGAATGGAGCAGCCGAGAGGAGAAGCCTTCTACTACGCCAAGGGAGCGGGCTCAAAATTCCTCCAGAGGATGCGCGTAAGAACTCCGACCAACATGAACATACCGGCTTTGGTTAAAACTCTGCAGGGATGCGATCTGGCCGACGTGCCGATCCTCGTTCTTACGATTGACCCTTGCATAAGCTGTACGGAAAGGTAGGTGAGAGCTATGGGAACTTTTAAAATCGCCAAAACAGTACTGAAGAGCATGTTTAACAAGCCCGCGACTCTCATGTATCCCGTAGTGGCAAGGGAGTGGCAGGAAAGAACAAGAGGAAGCATAGATATAGAGGTGGAGTCCTGCATACTTTGCGGCATATGCTCAAAAAAATGCCCTACCTCCGCCATAGAGGTTGACAGAAAGGGAAGAACCTGGGAAATTCAGAGGATGCAGTGCGTACAGTGCGGCGCCTGTGTGGAAGCCTGCCCAAAGGACTGCCTCATAATGAATCCTCAGTACACTTCTCCTGATGGGGAAAAGACAATAGACACCTTTGATATACCGGAGCAGAAAAAGCCTGAAAAGAAGGAAGCGGCTCCGGCCGGGACAGAGGGAGAAAGCAAGGCCGAGCCTGAGGCCACAGAGGAGGGTGGAGATGATCTCTGCTGTGATCTCAACGAATGCGTTTACTGCGGGCTCTGCGCCAAGGAATGTCCGTGCGACGCTCTCACCGTAGACAGAAAAGAAAAGGTGTGGGAGGTTGACAAAGACGCCTGCGTCAAGTGCGGGGCATGTATAGACAAATGTCCTAAGAAGTGTCTCTCTTTCGGAGCTGCCGGTGAAGAAAAGGACGGCGAAAAGGCGGAAGCCGGAGACAATGACAAGGAAGAGAAGAAGGCTGAGGAAAAGCCTGCCAGGAAAGCAAGGAAGAAAAAGCTTCCTGTTCTTGAAAGCGAGAAGTGCATATACTGCAGAATGTGTGAAAACGTATGCCCGAGAGAGGCTCTTTCCGTTGAAGTGGAAGCGTGGGAGCTGGATGAGGAAAAGTGCATAGGCTGCGGAATATGCGCCAGAGACTGTCCTGCCGAGGCTATTGAGATGAAAGAAGCTGAATAAGCCGAGCCCGTTACGGGAAGTGCAATTAAAATATGCGGCCGAGGTTCTCGGCTGCATGTTTTTTTCTGATTTAGGCGGCTGACGGCAAATAAATCTTGACATTGACACCGCTGTAATATAAAATTATTTAGCGACTTTATGATATTAATTAAAAACAGAGCAGGAGCTGCTCTTACTTTAGGTTAAACGGAGGACAGTCAAATGAGAGTAAAAGTTACACTTGCCTGCACGGAATGCAAGCAGAGGAATTACAATACTGTAAAGAATAAGAAAAACGACGCGGAGCGTATAGAAATGAACAAGTACTGCAAATTCTGCAGAAAGCATACGCTTCACAAGGAGACCAAATAGGGGAGTAACAAAATGGCAAAGATGTCAAGGGAAAAAGATACAGGTAAGAAAAAATCAAGGATGGCGGCTGCCGCCGCGGCCAGAGCCAACCGCAAGAAGAGAGGCAGCATAAAGGAATACTTTAAAGGCGTAAAGCTTGAAATGAAAAAAGTGGTATGGCCTACAAAGAAGGAGCTGGGCTCTTTTACAGTGGTGGTATTGGCCAGCTGCGCCGCTTTCGCCCTTGTGTTCTGGGGCGTTGACACGGGAGTTTTAGCTGCTATCCAGGCTGTCTGCTTTTAGAACATATATGATTGGAGCTTAAAGGTACAATGTGTGAAAACAAAGAAGAAAAGAAACTTGATCTGGAGGGGCTCGAGGGTCTCAGAGGAGACGGCGAAGCCAAATGGTACGTGGTGCACACATATTCGGGTCATGAAAACAAGGTAAAGGTAAATATCGAAAAGATAGTTGAAAACAGAGGAATGCAGGACCTTATCCTCGATGTGATTGTGCCTACGGAAGACAGAGTGGAAGTTAAAAACGGGCAGCGTAAGGTTAAAACCAGAAAGATTTTTCCCGGTTATGTGCTTGTCAAGATGATAGTAACCAATGAATCATGGTATCTTGTGAGAAACACTCAGGGTGTTACGGGATTCGTGGGCCATGGTTCGGATCCTATTCCTCTTACCGTTGAGGAGGTAAGGCGAATGGGAATTGAGAAGATATATATTGATCTGGACATAAAGCCTGGCGATATGGTGAAGGTTATCAACGGACCCTTTGAAAACTTTATGGGAGTTGTGGAAGAGGTCAATATGGAGAAGCAGACCCTGAAGGCCAAGGTATCCATGTTCGGAAGAGATACACCTGTAGAACTGGATTTTGCTCAGGTCGATAAGATCTAGGCGATTTCCGTTTGATAAATTCGACCCCGGCAGGGGAATAAAGAGGAAAGGAGAAGAAAATGGCTAAGAAGATCGAAGGTTATATTAAGCTTCAGATTCCGGCAGGAAACGCTAATCCGGCTCCGCCTGTGGGACCTGCTCTCGGTCAGCACGGGGTAAATATTATGGACTTCTGCAAGCAGTTTAACGCCAAGACTCAGGATCAGGCCGGGATGATAATACCGGTAGTAATAACTGTTTACTCGGATCATTCGTTTTCATTTATATGCAAAACACCTCCGGCAGCAGTTCTTCTGAAGAAGGCGGCAGGACTGGAATCAGCTTCGGGTGAGCCTAACAAGACAAAGGTGGCTACACTGACAAGAGCGCAGGCAGAAGAAATAGCGAAGATAAAGATGCCGGATCTCAACGCGGCCAACCTTGAGTCAGCTACGGAAATGATAAAGGGAACCGCCAGAAGCATGGGAATCGTTATTGAAGACTAGTGAAGTGGGAGGCCTGTTGCCGCAGGTAAATGAGCGGTGAAGAGGCCGTATGAACCACAGGGAGGTAAGACAAATGCCTAAAAGAGGTAAAAACTACAAGGAAGCTTTGAAGGAATACAACAAAGCGGAATTATACGATGTGGATCAGGCCATGGAAATCGTTGCCAAAACAGCGAAGGCCAAGTTTGACGAAACCGTGGAGGTCCATGTTAAGCTGGGCGTAGACGGAAGACACGCGGATCAGCAGGTGCGAGGAGCTATAGTACTTCCTCACGGAACAGGAAAGAGCAAGAAGGTTCTGGTTTTTGCCAAGGGACCTAAGGCTACAGAGGCTGAGGAAGCGGGAGCTGATTTTGTAGGTGCTGAAGAAATGGCCCAGAAAATACAGAGCGAGAACTGGTTTGACTTTGACGTTGTAATAGCGACGCCTGACATGATGAGCGTTGTAGGCCGTCTGGGTAAAATCCTGGGACCTAAAGGCCTTATGCCAAACCCTAAGTCCGGAACGGTAACAATGGATGTGTCAAAGGCTATTGAGGACGTAAAGGCAGGTAAGGTAGAATACCGTCTCGACAAGACAAATATTATACACACTCCTATAGGAAAGGCTTCCTTTGGAAAGGAAAAGCTGGCTGACAACTTTAACGCTTTAATCGGAGCCATTATAAAGGCAAAGCCGGCAGCGGCAAAGGGTCAGTACATGAGAAGCGTTACAGTGGCTTCCACTATGGGACCGGGGATCAAGATCAATCCTCTGAGATTAGGTCAGTAAAGGGATCCTCTTAATAAAAACGGAAAAGAAAATAAACAACCGTAGACAGCGGGTGGAAAATTCCTTAATTTCCCGCCGAGGTACAATGTAAATATATTGACCTTGTTGTTTTACGGCAGCAGGGTTTTTTTATGGAGTACCGAAAAAATATTAGGAAAGGAGAAGATGCCGATATGAAAGAAGCTTACAAACAGAAGCAGGTTATTATAGACGAGATCAAGGATAAGTTTGAAAGAGCCCAATCAGCGGTAGTTGTTGATTATATCGGAATAACGGTGGCGGAAGCTGATGCCATGAGAAAAAAGCTTCGCGAAGCGGATGTTGATTACACCGTATACAAGAATACTCTCGTAAAGAGAGCTATCGCGGGCACGGAATACGAGCCTCTCGGAGAGATACTGGAAGGACCCAGCGGATTCGCTTTCAGCTATGAGGATGCTACGGCTCCTGCCAGAGTTATAAATGATTCCATAAAGGAATTCAAAAAAATGGAGTTTAAGGGCGGATTTGTAGAAGGAGTGTACTACGATAAGGATGGCATAGAGCAGGTAGCTCAGATTCCTTCAAGAGATACTCTCATTTCCAAGTTTATGGGAAGCATACAGTCGCCTGTGGCCAACTTCGCGAGAGTGGTGGCTCAGATTGCGGAGCAGAAAGAGTCGGAGGCATAAGGGCTTTCCGGCATGTAAAGAAGGTAGAGGGAAGGTCACAACGGAAGCTGAGCGCTTTGGCGTAGAGGCCTGACCTTTGTTAAAAGAAAAATTTGAAAAGGAGAAAAGAGATGAACAAGGATCAAATTATAGAAGCTATAAAAGATATGTCAGTTCTCGAGCTGAACGAGCTGGTTAAAGCGTGTGAAGAAGAATTCGGTGTATCCGCCGCGGCAGGTGTTGTAGTAGCGGCGGCAGACGGCGGCGCTGCAGGCGGCGGCGAAGAGCAGACTGAGTTCACAGTAGTACTCAAGGAAGTAGGCGCTGAGAAGATCAAGGTTATAAAGGCTGTAAGAGAGATCACAGGCCTCGGACTGAAGGAAGCCAAGGAGCTGGTAGACGGAGCCCCTTCCAACGTAAAGGAAGGCTGCGAGAAGGCAGAGGCCGAAGGCTTCAAGGCTCAGCTGGAAGAAGTAGGCGCTGTTGTAGAGCTGAAATAGCTCCGCTTAAAATGGGAAAATGTTTAAGAGCTGCTGCCCTTTGAGGGCGCAGCTCTTTTTTATTCTTCAGGGGGCAGAGAAAAGGATAAAGTGGACCGATGAGTATAATATAAATAAACTTTATTGAAAAACAAAATAAAATTAACAGTAAAAAGGAAAAACAGAGCGGGACATATATGTCAAGACCCGGATAAATAAAATCCTTGTAAAAAAGCAAAGGCTTCTTTTACTGAAAATTTAAAACCATTTGACTGCTTCCCGATTGATGGGGGCAAAAGCGGTGTGATAGGATTTTCTTGGAAATTTTCCTTAGAAAATCGAGAGGCAGGAATAAAAATGAGCAAATGGTATCATCAGAAGCATACGGTTGAATTCTGGGAATGCGACCCATCGAAGACAGTTTATAATTCTTATTATTTCGTTTGGTTTGAAAACGCAAGATTCGCTATAGCGGAAGAGGCAGGTCTCTTTTCCTATGTTGAGGAATTTTATAACGGCGACAGTGAGGACAGGATTATATTTCCGGTTCTCGAGGCAGAGTGCAAGTTTCTTCTGCCAATACCTCTGGGAGCAAGGCTCATTATAAGAACAAAGCTTGAAAAGCCAAAGCTGGCGCAAATGGTGTTCAGGCATGTGGTAACTGATGAGGACACAGACGAGGAGTACGCTTCCGCTTCCACTACAGTGGGAATACTCTCGGAAAAAGCCGGTCTGCTTATAAATCTCGATGAGAAAATAAGAAGAGTTATCTACAATTATCTTGAAAGCTGAGGTGAAAAAATGGTAACAGGATTTGTTTTTCCGGGACAGGGGGCGCAGAGCCCGCGTATGCTCCAGTCCCTGAGAGGATATGGAATAGAGGTGAGCTCTGTATTTGAAGCTGTATCCGAAGGGTGCGGGTTCGACGTTGAGAATCTCATTGAAAAAGCGACGGGAGACATACTGAGCAGAACGGAATATACGCAGCTTGTAATGTTTTCCATGGATGTGGCCTACCATAAGATCATACAGGAAATAGGCATAAAGCCCGCATGGGTGGCGGGACACAGCCTCGGGCAGTACGCCGCGCTGGTAGCTTCAGGGGCTCTTGATCTTTATGAGACCAGTATCCTTTTAAAGGAAAGAAGCAGGCTGATGAATGAAGTGAAAATGCAGGGCAGAATGTGCGCCGTTTCCTCTGTGACCATGGATACAGAGGCCATAGGAAGGCTTTGCGAGAAGATAAGAAGCACCAGGGGTGAATGTATAAGCACCGCCCTCTATAACTCCAGGAATCAGATAGTGGTGGGCGGAACTCCCGAAGCCATAGGAACCTTTTCAAATCATCTTGGAGGTATGGAAAATTACAAGGTGAAGGTTCTTCCTGTAGGACAGGCCTTTCATACACCTATAATGGATGAGATGATGGCCCAGTTTAAAGAGCATATAGACAGAATAGGAATACAGAAGCCGAGCATACCGGTAATTCTCAACTGTACCGGAGAGCTTCTTGACATGGAAGGCTTTGAAGAGGAATTGAGAAAAGAAATGCTCAGACAGTGCAACTGCCCGGTACAGTGGGTCAAGACCATGGAGACCATGGCGGAGCTGGGAACAAAAGCCGTTATAGAGATAGGTCCGGGGAGAACTCTGTGCGGATTTATGAAAAGTGCGGCCAGAACCGTCAAGGCATATCATGCCGAAGACCGCAAGAGCATAGAAAAGCTGGCAAAAGCTGTATAGGGCTGGCTGTAAAGGAGAGAAACAATATGTGGAATTTATTTGAGGAAGGAAGCGTCGCCCTTGTAACGGGAGGAGCCAGGGGAATCGGAAGAGCAATAGCTCTCGAGCTGGCCGCTCAGGGGGCGGATGTCGCCGTAAACTACAGAGGGAGCGTTAACAAGGCGGAGAGTCTGAAGGAAGAAATAGAAGCCATGGGAAGACGGGCGCTTATTGTACAGGCGGACGTAAGGGAAAGAGATAATGTAAAGAAGCTTTTCAAGGCGGTGAAAAAGGAGTTCGGCAGGCTGGATATGCTTGTGAACAACGCTGGAATAATAAAGGACGGATATTTAATAATGATGAGTGAAGAGAGCTTCTGGTCCGTGGTGGAGACGAACCTGGGAGGAGCCTTCAGAGTTACTCAGGAGGCTCTTCAGATGATGTGCTCCGCCAGGAGGGGAGCTATAGTAAATATAGCCTCCACCAGCGGAGTCGCCGGACAGGAGGGACAGACAAATTATTCGGCCTCAAAGGGAGGAATAATAGCCTTTTCAAAGGCGGTAGCCAAGGAATACGCCAAATACGGAATAAGATGCAACGCGGTGGCGCCGGGATTTATAGAGACAGATATGACCTCAGCGAAAGGGGCGGCCGAGACTCTTAAGGATAAATACATGGATCTTATTCCCCTGGGAAGATTCGGCTCCCCTGAAGATGTGGCAAACGCGGCGGCGTTTCTTTTGTCAGACCGTTCGGGATATATAACAGGCAAGGTTCTCACAGTAGACGGAGGACTTATTGGATAAAGCGATAATAAAGGTTTAATTATATATTAAAGAACAGGAGAGAAAAATGAAGGAAGAATTATTCAGACAGGCTAAAGAAAGAGAAGAGCTTTGCGGCAGGGTAAAGGAGATGATGGTGGAGCAGCTGGATCTTGAGATGGATCCGGGATTCATAACAAACGATCAGCCTATATTCGGCAGGGGTCTTGAGCTGGACTCAATAGACGCTCTCGAGCTTGCGGTAGGCATATACGACAAATTCGGAGTATCGGTGACAGACGATAATACCACCATATTCAGCTCTGTGAATACAATATCGGATTATATTGAAAAGCAGAAAAAGGAAGAGGAAGAGGAATAGGAACATGGAGTTTGATATAAAGGACATATACGGTATGCTGCCGCACAAATATCCCTTTCTTCTCGTTGACAGGGTGGTGCGGTGCGAACCGGGGGAACACGCTGTAGGAATAAAAAATGTAACTGTAAACGAACCGTATTTCCAGGGACATTTTCCATCGGAGCCTATAGTTCCGGGAGTCCTGCTGGTAGAGACCATAGCTCAGGTAACGGCTGTAATGTACGGCTCGGCTTTTCTTGAAAAGCTTAAGGCGGAGGAAGGCGCGGAGCCGGTCAGCCCGGAGGAAAGAGCCCGGGCAATAGCGGAGCACGTAGGGTATCTGGCGGAGATAAAGGCGATGAAATTTAAAAAGACGGTGCATCCGGGAGATGTGATGAAGGTGGAGGTATGGAAAAAGGCCTCCTTCGCCATACTCTCGTTTATTGAAGCGAGGATAACCGTAGGCGGCGACGTAGTTGCCGAAGGGAAAATAGCAGTATCCGAGAAGCCGTGATGCCGGCGGGAAATGAGAGGAAAAAATGGAAAGCATAATAAAAGTAGAGAATCTCAGGAAGAACTACGGAGAGGTCCGGGCAGTAAAGGGAATATCCTTCCAGGTGGCCAGGGGAAGCATGTTCGCTTTTCTGGGAACCAACGGAGCGGGAAAATCCACCACTATAAACATTCTGTCCACTCTTATAAAAATGGATGGAGGCAGTGTTGCCATTAACGACATGACTCTGGGGAAGCAGGATCAGCAGATAAGAAAGGATATAGGCATCGTCTTTCAAAACGGAGTCCTCGATAATCTCCTGACCGTAAAGGAAAATCTCCTTGTAAGAGGCTCCTTTTACAGTATGGACAGAGCCAGCCTCAGGGAAAGACTTGACAAGGCGGTGGATATAACACAATGCCGCGAATTCCTCAACAGAAAGTACGGAAAGCTTTCGGGAGGGCAGAAGCGGAGGGCCGATATAGCCAGGGCTCTCATACATCAGCCGAAGATACTTTTCCTTGACGAGCCTACCACAGGTCTTGATCCAAAGACAAGAAAATCAATATGGGAGGCCATAGAGAAGATGCAGAAGGAGTATGAAATGACAGTATTTCTTACTACCCACTATATGGAAGAGGCGGCAGGCGCGGATCTTATAAACATAATAAACAACGGAGAGATAATAGCCGCCGGAACGCCTCATCAGCTTAAGGAAAAGTATACCTTCGATGTTCTTAAAATATATGAGCCGGCGCCTGAGGTTATGGAATATATCAGGAAAAGCGGCAAGGAGCATACTCTTGAGAAGAATGTTCTCACTGTGGTAATAAGAAGTGCCGGAGAAGCCATAGACATACTTTCTGATTATGAGAAGAGCATAAGCTCCTTTGAGGTAATACACGGCAATATGGATGATGTTTTTCTTAACGCCGTCCATGCAAGCAAGGAGAAGTAAAATGATAGGAAAAATGATAGGACGTAATTTGAAGCTTTATTTCAGGGATCGTATGGCAGTGTTCTTTTCCCTTCTTTCGGTTTTAATAGTGATAGTCCTCTATATACTCTTCCTTTCATCGCTGCAGGTGGATGACGTTAAGGCGCAGCTTGGAGGAGCCGTGGAGGAGGATGATATCTCATACCTTATAAACTCATGGATACTGGCAGGGCTTCTGTCTATTACCTGCGTCACAAGCACTCTCGGAGCCTTCGGTTCATTTGTCAACGACAGGGAGAAAAAGCTGACCATGGATTTTAAAAGCTCTCCCATATCATACGGAGCGTATCCTGTGGCCAGCGCGGCGGCAGCCTTCATAGTGGGAACTGTAATAAGCCTTATAACCTTCGCCATATACACGGCGTACATATACATAGATTCGGGATACATGTTCTCTCAGGATGAGGTAATAAAGTGCATAGGGATGATTCTCATATCTGTGCTTATGAGCTCGACGCTTATGGGCTTTATGGTGACATTTTTCGCCACAAACAGCGCATTTTCCTCAGCCAGCCTCATAATAGGCACTATAATAGGATTCCTCAACGCTGTATATGTTCCCATGGGATCACTTCCGGATCAGATACAGACTGTGCTTAAC
The DNA here is from genome assembly GCA_018714925.1 of Candidatus Allocopromorpha excrementigallinarum. Classification (GTDB taxonomy): domain Bacteria; phylum Bacillota; class Clostridia; order Peptostreptococcales; family Anaerovoracaceae; genus Lentihominibacter; species Lentihominibacter excrementigallinarum. Next base: position 10,898 of record DVMP01000149.1, on the reverse strand, counting down.
TGTCTCCCTTTCGGACATATAGCAGCTCTTTTCAGGCAGATTCTGATGGTTGATTCCATAGACGCCTGCTTTGACGGAGCCCCTGAGGATATGATTGAAGGCTATAAGGAGACCTATGCGGTGGAGCTTTCCTGGGACGGCAGCGACATAGAGCCGAGCACCTCCTTCATATTTATAGGAGCGGTGTTTGCGGCGGCGCTTTTACTGATGTTCTTCAACTATTCAAGAAAGAGAAATGAGCTTTAAAGGCAGAAGGAAGGATAAGCTTTCTTCAGATAATCAAATTATAAAGGAGAGAAAAAGATGATTACAAGCAGCTTGACAGAAATCGCGGCAAATGGTGAGTATGAAGAGATAGGCGGGAGAAATGTTCTCAGAACGGCCGGGGATACGCAGGAAGAATACAGAGCCTTGAGAGAAGGGGCGATGTTTTACGACTGCAGCGCCTACGGGCTCTTTACCCTCAGGGGAGAAGGAGCTGACCGTTTCCTTGAAAAGCTGGCCACAAAGGATATCCAGTATTTAAACGAAGGAAATGTAAGCGAGTGCTACTTCCTCAACGAGGAGGCTGAAATAGTGGGCAGCGTTTTCATACTGAGAAGGGAGGACAGCTTTGTGGTAATAGCTCCCTGGGAGCACGCCGACCCGGTGGAAAAATGGATGAAAGAAAAGAGCGGGGAAGAGGCTGTGGAAATAGAACAGATGAGTGATACGGCAGCCATAACCATAGAGGGGCCGGAATCATGGAGGGCTGTTCAGGAGCTTTTTTCAGCGGATATTACAGGCATAGGACTGAGATCCTCGGATATTATCACATGGGAAGGCGAGGATATAACAGTTATCAGAGTGGGAAGAACCAGCGAGTACGGATACGTAATAATGGCCTCTGTTGAAAAGGCAAAGGAAATCTACAGACTTATGAGAGAAGGAGAGTGGGACTTTCCTGTAAAGGAAGGTGGCCTTGACGCTCTGGAGCTGGCCATGCTGGAGGTGCATCAGCCTAATTTTATAAGAGAGACAGAGGAGTTCGGAGATATATTTGAGCTGGCTCAGCAGTGGTATATTCAGTACGATAAGGAGGATTATACAGGCTGGGAAAGGCTTATGGAAAAATTCAGCAACGGGGTAAAAAAAGGCGCCGTTGGATTCTCCGCTGCCGCTGACAGCGAGCTTCCCGCCGGCTGTGAGGTGACGGATGGCACAGATACAATAGGCAGGGTAGTATACGGAAGATATTCATACAAGCTTGAAAAGTTTCTGGGAATAGCAGTCCTTGACAATCCTTACGCCGAAGCGGGACTGAAGCTTACGGCAAAAGGCACGAATGGAGACGAGGAGATAAATACGCTGTCAGGGCCGTTCATCAGACCGCTCAGCTGGGACATGAAAATGGAGTAGTGAAAGGATACAGGGAGACTTGCGATGAGAAGAAGGAAAAAGCAGGTAGTGATAACAGGCTGCGGGATGATATCCGCCTGCGGCGCTGATACAGAGGAAAATGCCGCCAATATTTTCGGAGGGATGACAGGAATAAAGGATGGAGAGTTTCGCTACAGAGACGGAGTGAAAATATCCGCCTCGGGAATTATAGAAGGAGAGCTCCCTCATGTGGAGTTCTTTGAGGAGATGGGAATAAATCCCGACAGAGCATCTCACCTGGCTCTCATAGCGGCGGAGGAGTGTGTGACTGCCGGCAGTTTTACCGGGCATGAGGAGGATCCTCTTAAAATAGGAGTTATTATAGGAACCTCTCTGGGAGGAATGAGAAGCGGAGACGTTTTTCACACCCAATGGCTTGAGGAGGGAATAGATAAAGCTGACAGAGAAATGCTGAGACAGTATCCTCTTCATGCCGTGGCGGATATAGTGGCCATGAAATACGGATGGAAAGGAGCCAGGGCTGTAATATCAACGGCCTGCTCATCTGGAGCCAACGCAGTGGGAATGGCCGCCGACCTTATACGAAGCGGGATTTGCCATGTGGCGCTGGCAGGAGGAGTTGATCCCATATCAAGGTTTTCCTTTGCCGGGTTTACTTCTCTTCAGGCAATAGACAGAAATCCGTGCCGCCCCTACAGCGGGAGCACGGGAATAAACCTTGGAGAGGGAGCTGCCTTTTTCCTTCTGGAAAGCGATGAACACGCTGAGGAGAGAGGAGCGAAAATTCTGGGAGAGGTGAGAGGCTACGGCATAACGGCGGATGCATATCACGCCACGGCTCCGGATATGGAAGGAAAGGGAGCTGTAAGAGCCATGAACGCGGCTATGGAAGAGGGAGGCTGCCGCAAGGAAGAGCTTTCATATATAAACGGCCACGGAACAGGAACTCCTTCCAATGACAACGCGGAAAAAAAGGCGTGGAAGGCCTTTGTCAGAGACGGAAAGCCGGTACCCATGGTAAGCAATAAGGCTGCTCTGGGGCACTGCATGGGAGCCGCGGGAGCTGTGGAGCTGGCGGTTTCCCTGATGTCCATACAGAAGGACCTGATTCCACCTACGGTAAACTTTGAGGAATCAGGCGCGGAAGAAATAGATTTTGTTCCCAACAAGGAGAGAAATGAAGCTGTTGAAAATGTTCTCTCCAACTCCTTCGCCTTTGGAGGCAATAACTGCTCTGTTCTCCTTTCACAATACGAGAAGAGGGAGGAGACTTATGAGGATGAGCCGGAAATAGTAATAACGGGAATAGGCTGTACAGGCTCCGGCGGCAGGGATGCTGAGGAGCTTTTCAGGACCTTCAGAGAGGGCAGAAGCTGGATAGAGGAGATAGATACCCATGGCAGAGATTATAGAGCACGCTGGGCGGCGGCCATGCCGGAGGTTGAGTTTAAAAAACATATACCGGGAAGAGTTCTCAGAAGAATAGACCAGGTAACAAGGCTGGCAATGACCAGCGGGAAAGAGGCTCTGGTATCAAGCGGTCTTAAGATAACTCAGAAAAACGCCGAGAGGATAGGCGTTATCTACGGAACGGGAACAGGCCCTCTGGAAACCATAGAAAAGGTCAGCAGAACAATGATAGAAACAGGCTGCGAAGCTGTTAACGCCAACACCTTTCCCAATACTGTTCTCAACGCGGCTCCGGGGAACTTCTCCATAGTGAATATGCTCAAAGGGCCCACCTCCACAATATCGGCGGGAAGTGTATCCGGCCTTGACGCCTTTGTGTACGCCTGTGAGCTTTTGAAAAAAGGAAAGGCGGACGCCATAGTGGCTCTCTCCGCTGATGAATGGACGGAGGCTCTTCAGACAGGCAACGAGAAGCTGGGACTTCTTACGGCCACAGGCGCGCTGCCTTTTTCAAAGGCTGCCGACGGGATGATACTGGCTCCGGGATCCGCGGCCTTTGTCCTTGAAAGGCGCGACAGCGCGGAGGAAAGAGGCGCTAATATACTGGGGAGGGTTATGGCCTATGCAATGACCTCCGACAACTCCCCTCTTAACGGCTTTTATGAGGAAAGCCAAAGCTGGGCTGACAGCATAAGAGCCGCCAGGGAAGCGGCGGGAGTTGAAAAAATAGATTATTACTCCGCCGGCTCATACGGTATACCTGTACTTGACAGGATGGAATGCCGAATTATTGAGGAGGTTCTGGATGAGGACACAATGGTCTTTTCGGTACCCAGACTCATAGGCTCGGCTTCAGGCTCAGTGGGATGCTACGGTCTCCTCAGCTGTCTGTATGCGATAAAAGAGGGGAACTCTCCAGCAGAAAGGTATTCGGAAAAGGAAAATAATACGCTGAAGGAGGTCTTCGCCAGAGCCGCGGCAAGAAAGGGAAGAGGAATAATCGAGACCGCGGCGGTAAGCTGTCCTTCCTTTGGCGGTTCATACACAACGGTAATAATAGGAAGGGAAGACAAATGAGATATCTTATTCTCAACGGAAGCCCCAAGGGAGAAAAAAGCATCACAATGCTTTCCGCGGCAGAGTTTGTAAAGGGCATAAAATCTGAAGAGCCTCAGGCGCATATAGACACGGTACATCTGGCGGAGAGGAACATAGTGCCCTGCAGAAGCTGCTATGCCTGCTGGTCTCACATTTCAGAAGGCAGATGCGTTATGACGCGAAGAAATATTGACGATATGCCGCAGCTCATGGAGCTTTACGAAAAGGCGGATAGATTCATACTGGTTACACCTATGCATTTTTTCGCCATATCAAGCTATTTACAGAAATTTCTTGAAAGAACCTTCCCTCTGATAAAGGCTGTGTACCTTCCCCTTGAAGGCAGGGACAGACAGGATGACAGCATGTGCAGCGACATGTCGACAAGGGATATGGCGGTAATCGCCACCTGCAAGGTGTACTTTGACGGTGTATGGAACAGTATACATGAGCAGATGAGCCTTATAAGCAGAAGAAAATATCAGGGTATATTTTCAACTCAGCCTCTTCCCGCCTCTGAGGAAACGAAAAAATACGCGGAAGCCTTTTTTCAGGCGGTGAGAGAAGCAGGGCGGGATTTTGCCGCAGAAGGAAAATTCTCGGACCGCTCCAGGGAAATGCTTTATGAGGCGGCGGAAAGCATGAGAAGGAATATAAACACCGCTAACGTGGGACTTTAGGAGGACAAATGAAGATATCGGTAATAATCCCTCACAGAGGCAGAGAAGAACAGCTGCTTTCATGTCTTGGGGCGCTGGAGGAGCAGACAATGGACAGGGACAAATATGAAGTCATAGTGGCGGGACATGTAAGAAAGGAGCTGTCGGAAAGCTTAGGACCGGGAACAAGATACATAAAAGCAGTCGGGGAAGAGGAGGAGTTTTCTACGGCTGCAATGAGAAATCTGGGAATCCGCGAGGCTGAGGGAGACGTGCTCCTGTTTCTTGACTGCGATATGCTTCTTCCGGAAGCCTTTCTTGAAAATCTCAGGGAAAATATGAAGGGCGGAAGCAAAATGCTGTTCGCTCTGCGAAAAAGGCTTCCACGGGAAACGGACCCGCAAAGGGCGAAGTTTAAAAGAATAAAATGCCCCAGAGATGAAAGGGAAGTGGCCAGGGCCATGCTGAATGTGTCCTATGAGAACATAGAAACCATATGGCTCTGGGCTTACAGTCATACAATGTGCGTCAGAAGGAAGGATATAACAGCGCTGGGAGGCTTTAGAGAGGAGTTCTCCGGCTGGGGAATGGAAGACACGGAGCTGGCATACAGGTTTTTCCGTGAGGGCATACCGATAATATGCGACCATAAAAGCAGATGCTATCACATGTGGCACAGAGAAAACTATGACAGAAAGCGGCAGAGAGGATACAGAGAAAATATAGAAATCCTCAGGTCGATCTATAAGGAGCCTCTTCTGGAGGGACTGGACCTATGCTTCGGATGCTTTAATACGGCGGCGGCCGCCATGGCGGGAGGAGACATGACTCCTTCATATGTATGCGGGCTGTGTATGTTTGAAGCTTACGCTAGAGGTCTGTATAAGAAAGGAAAGTAAAATGGCAAAGAGATTCAGCGGTACTGTGGAGACCGATATCAAGGTAAGGCTGTGCGAATGCGATCCCTATGAGATAGCGCACAATTCCAGCTATTTTGTATGGTTTGAAATGGGAAGATTCCAGTATGCGGAGGAAAACGGATACGCCCTTCCGGACATGGCTGCCAACGATGATGTGGTCTACATAACCCTTCACACAAGATGCAAATATATAAAGTCATGTAAATTTAACGATGAGATAACTGTAAGAACATGGATCAGAAAACCGCCTCTGCTGTTTGCAAAGTATAATTTTGAACAGAAAATATTCAACAAAAAAACAGGTGAGCTTATTGCCAGATGCTGGACCGAGAACGCGGCTGTGAGCAAGTCGGAAAAAAGGGTCCTTCGCATATACGAGGATGAGTCCATATTAAAGGTAGAGGATAAATGGAAAAAAGAAAAAGACTCATAGTGGCGGCCGCCGCCTACAACTGGGCCGAAGCTCACAGAATGGCTGAAATAGGAAAGGAATTTCTTAAAAGGGGCTGGGAGGTTTTCAGCCTGGGCAGCGGAAGATACGACTATCTGCTGAAAGATAAAATGGAGCATCTCAATCTTGAGGAAGACAGCGGCTGGTATACAGATGAACGCATAAAAAAGCTCATGGACATGGATAAATGGGGAAACGACTACTGCCGGGAGGAAGAGCTGGAAGAAATGACGGCGGCGGAAGTAAGGCTTATGGAGAAAATAAGACCGGATCTGGTGATTACAGGCTACAGAACGACCCTGTCTCTTTCATGCAGAATATACGGTGTCCCTCTGGTATGGGTTCTTTCAGCGGTGGTTTCTCCTCTTTACTACAAATACGGCCTGGCAACCATGCCGGAGAGAGTGCCCGTAAGATTTGTCGAGACCATAGAGGACAGGGAGCTTCAAAGGGCATATTACTGCAGGCTGGCGTTGAAAAACAAAGAAACCTCCAGAGTGTGGAACAAGGTGGCCAGAAACCATGGAGTACGTCAGTTTGAATGTGATACGGAGCTGTTTACAGGGGATTTCAATCTTATGTCGGATGCTCCGGAGCTTTTTCCGGAATTTCGCGGCCTTCCACGGGAATACAGATTCTGCGGGCCTCTGCTTAATCACGAGGAGATACCGCAGCCTGCCTGGAAAAAAACATATAAGGAGACGGGAAGAAAGAAGATACTTGTCACCATGGGATCCTCCGGAGAAAGAGATATTCTTTTAAAGGTGCTCGAAGGCCTGAAAAAAGCGGACGCGGATATTTTTGTTTCGACAGCTTCGGTAAAGGGAATGCTCGAAAGCCTTGAAAAAGACAGAGGAGGATTTCCGGAAAGTTTTTACTTCGCCGAAAGACTCCCTCATCTCGATATGGCCGGCTGGGTTGATCTTTCCATAATTCACGGAGGACAGGGCACCGTATATACAACGGCCCTCGGAGGAAAGCCCTTTATAGGAATTCCCATGTTTAGCGAACAGCAGTACAATCTTGAGAACATAATGAGAGCAGGCTCCGGAGAGAAAATAAGCGCGGCGAAGCTTTCGAGTGAGGAGCTCCTTGAAAGGATAGACAGAATATTTTCAGACGGCAGGTATTATGAGAAGGCCGAAGAGCTGAGGCGGCTCCTTGAGCCCTACGCCGACGGAAGAGAAGAAAGTCCGGAGGAAAAGGCCTTTATGGAGATAAACAGATTTTTTTTCAATGATTGATACAATTGTATGCTATACGGCATGGGGCGACGGCCGGGAAAACAACAGAAGAAAAAACAGAGAGAAGGAAAAGGAAGGCCTCAGAAAAATAGGAGAGGCTGTCAGGAGCATTGGGGGAAAATACCCCTACCGCTGTAAAAGCCATTCCTCGGGAGAGGCCATGGTGGCTATGAGTCTGTATCCCGTAGGCTGCGACATGGAGGAAATCCCGCGGGGAGAAAGGGCCGGGCGAATGCTGAGGGGAATGAGCTTTTTTCTGGAAAGGGAAGAGGCCGAGCGCGTAATGAAAAGCGACAGACCGGAAGAGACTGCCACCCTGGCGTGGACGCGGAAGGAGTGCATATATAAAATACACGGCAGCAGACGCGGCTCCTCAGGAGCCGATATAGTCTGCGAAAAATTTATCCTTCGCGGAGACGGCGAGGAATTCGTCAGCCTTTACGTAAGGGAAAACATGATAATGACCTGCTGCCGCAGACCGGTGGGGGATATTCTGTGGATAGAAGTGGAAAGGAATGAAAGAAATGAAGGGAATAATACTGGCAGCCGGAAAAGGGACGAGACTTTATCCGGCGACTGAAGCGGTATGCAAGCCGCTGCTGACAGTGTATGACAAGCCGATGATCTATTACCCTCTGTCCCTTATGATAGACGCGGGAATAAGGGATATAATGATAATAATTCCTCCCGGAGAGGAGGAGAGGTTTGAAAAGCTCCTTGGAGACGGCTTTCACCTGGGAATAAGCATAAGGTACAAAATACAGTATAAGGCCAGAGGAATAGGCGACGCCTTTATAATAGGAAGGGATTTTATAGAGAGGGATAAGGTGTGCCTTGCTCTGGGGGACAATATTTTCTACCATGAAAACCTTTCGGATTTTATAAGAAAGGCCGGGGAAATCCGCGAGGGGGCTTCCGTGTTCGGATGCTGGTCAGAAAATCCTGAAGCCTTTGGAGTAGTGGAGTTTGACGAAAAAGGCACGGCAGTGTCCCTTGAGGAAAAGCCTGAAAGGCCCAGATCCCATTACGTGGTGCCGGGACTGTATTTTTACGGGGGAGCTGTGGCTGAAAGAGCCGCCCGTCTTCTGCCTTCAGCCAGAGGAGAGCTGGAGATAACAGATATAAACAGAGGCTTTCTTGAGGAGGGAAGACTGAAGGTTACCGTTCTTCCGAAGGATACAGTATGGTTTGACGCCGGAACGGCTGAGGGAGTCATAAAGGCCGGAGTGAAAATTATGGAGCTTCAAAAGAACGGAAGGTATATAGGCTGTGTTGAAGAGGCGGCATACAGAAGAGGGTTCATATGCAGAGAGAGGCTTGAGGCCCTCGGCAGGAGGATGAAAGCATCGGATTACGGCAGATATGTAGCCGGCATTGCCCGGGGGCGTACAGGCTGAGGGTTTGAAAAAAATTCCAAATCACTCTTGACGATTTGACAAGCATATGGTATCATAATAAACTGCCCTGCAAATGTAATCTGTTAAATATATAAGGAGTGATGACTATGCCAAAACCGATAAAATTAGGTAAGAAGGAGCGGATGACCTTTTCCAAGATCAATGAAGTGGCGGAAATGCCCAATTTGATCCAGATACAGACCGATTCGTACGACTGGTTTGTAAGGGAAGGTCTTCGTGAGGTTTTTGAGGACATTTCGCCTATAAAGGATTATGCGGACAATCTGGTCCTCGAATTCATGGATTACTCTCTTACCGATCCTCCTAAATACGGGCAGGAGGAATGCAAGGAAAGAGACGTAACATATGCAGCACCCCTTAAAGTAAAAGTAAGACTCGTAAACAAGGAGACCGGAGAGGTTAAGGAGCAGGAAGTATTCATGGGAGACTTTCCTCTTATGACCGAAAAGGGAACCTTTATATATAACGGGGCCGAAAGAGTCGTTGTAACGCAGCTGGTGCGTTCACCGGGACCTTATTATGACAGGGAAATCGACAAGTCGGGAAAAAATCTGTTCTTTACTACCGTTATCCCCAACAGAGGGGCGTGGCTGGAATACGAAACAGATTCCAACGAGGTGATTTCAGTCAGGGTTGACAGAACGAGAAAGCAGCCGGTAACCACTCTCCTGAGAGCGCTGGGAATGGGCAGCAATCAGGAAATAATAGATACCTTCGGCGAGGAGCCGAGGCTTATGAAGACCCTTGAAAAGGATACGGCCACAAACTACGAAGAAGGACTTAAGGAAATATATAAAAAGCTGAGACCGGGAGAACCGCCTACCCTTGAAAGCGCTCAGTCGCTTTTCAATTCCATGTTTTTTGACCCCAAGAGATATGACCTGGCCAAGGTGGGAAGATACAAGTACAATAAGAAGCTGGGGCTTTTTAACAGAATCGCGGATGTGGCGGCGGCCGCGGATGTAATAGATCCCAACACGGGAGAGATACTGGCTGAGAAGGGACAGCTGATCAGCAAGGAGCTGGCGAGGCAGATAGAAAACGCCGGCGTGGACCATGTTATGGCCCAGAGCCCCCTTGACGAGACGAAAACCACCAAGGTAATAGGAAACAGATTTGTCGATATAGATAAATATATAGAATTCGATATTTCAGACCTTAACGTAGCCGATAAGGTCTATTATCCGGTACTCATGGAGATACTGGAGGAAAGCGAGAATCAGGAGGAGGTAAGAGAAGCTCTGAGAAGAAGAAAGAACGAGCTTTCGCCTAAACATATTCTCGTAGCCGACGTAATAGCCTCTGTCAGCTATCTGCTCAACCTTAACTACGGAATAGGAAATATAGATGATATAGACCATCTGGGGAACAGAAGGCTCAGAGCTGTAGGCGAGCTGCTCCAGAATCAGATAAGAATAGGTCTCTCAAGGATGGAGAGGACCATAAAGGAGAGGATGACAACTCAGGATATAGCTGAGGTAACTCCTCAGGGCCTTATGAATATAAGGCCTGTAACCGCAGCGGTAAAGGAATTTTTCGGAAGCTCCCAGCTGTCTCAGTTCATGGACCAGACAAACCCTCTGGCGGAGCTTACTCACAAGAGGAGGCTTTCGGCGCTGGGACCGGGAGGACTTTCCAGAGAAAGAGCGGGATTTGAGGTAAGAGACGTTCACCATTCCCACTACGGAAGAATGTGCCCAATAGAAACTCCTGAAGGCCCTAACATAGGCCTTATAGGCTCTCTTACCACCTACGGAATGATAAACAAGTACGGATTCATAGAGACTCCGTACAGAGTTGTGGATAAGGAAACGGGAATCGTTACCGATGAAATACAGTATCTTACCGCCGATGACGAGGAAGATAAGATTATAGCTGAGGCTAACGAGCCTCTTGATTCTGAAGGCCGCTTCGCGAATATGAGGGTAGCTGCCAGAGGAAAGGGAGGAGATATAGACCTGGTGCCGAGAGAAGCGGTGGACTATATGGACGTTTCTCCTAAGCAGGTGGTTTCAGTGGCCACAGCCATGATCCCGTTTCTTGAGAACGACGACGCCAACAGAGCCCTTATGGGATCCAACATGCAGAGACAGGCGGTGCCTCTCCTGGTAACGGAAGCGCCTATAGTCGGAACGGGAATAGAGCACAAGGCGGCAAAGGATTCGGGCGTGGTGATAATAGCCAGGCATTCGGGTACCATCGACTTTGTAGACGCCGATAAAATAGTGGTGCTGAGAGATGACGGAGAGGGAAAGGATGAGTATAACCTTCTGAAGTTCAAACGCTCTAACCAGGGCACCTGTATAAATCAAAGACCT
>DVMP01000148.1 GCA_018714925.1 Candidatus Allocopromorpha excrementigallinarum | reverse complement strand
ATTTTTAAATTTTTCTGCTGAACCCCCGTAAAAACCCCTCAAAAATGAAATGAATATTAGAGGGATATTCTTTGACCGTCTGAAAGGAGATGATAGAAATCAAAGAAAAAATCCCTATAATGACCTATTCCCAGTACCGCAGGGCAAGAAAACTGGTCCATCAGTGCTGCAATTATGAGAGCGGGAATTGCCTTGCTCTTGACGATGGAGAAGAATGCGTGTGCATACAAAGCATTTCCTACTCTCTGCTATGCAACTGGTTCCGTGCCGCTGTCCTGCCTTTGGATGAACCTCTGGCGACTGCTTTGCTTTATCGGAAGGAACACAAACGGTGCGCTGTCTGCGGACAAACCTTTCTTCCCGGTTCCAACCGAGCGAAATACTGCAAGCCCTGCGCCGCTATCATTCACCGCAGGCAAAAAACAGCCAGTGACCGGAAAAGGCGGGCTGCCTGCGGACAATTAGAGACGAAAAAGCCTTGATTCTGCGGGCTTTGTCAGCGCCGTTCAACGGGATAGAGGGATAAATCCCTTATACCCGCCCAGAACGAGCTTCTAACCGTCCGTATTGGGATTTTCCGTATTCGGGATTCCAGGACACGGCAAAGCTGACGCTCTGGAACGTCTATATCCTGTTTTTCAGTCCGTGGTTTTCCTGCCTCTCTGACCGCCCGGATTTAGACGGTAGTTAATAAAAAAGAGTTAAATACAAAACAGTCAATATCAATCTATCTATCACAGCGATGGATGGATAGAAAGGAGAATTTATGATTCCATACAAGACAGATACCGATATTTCGTCTTACATCATTTTTCCACGGTTCCTTATCCCCATGGATTTATCCAATGACGCCAAGGTGTTGTACGCCCTGCTTTTAGACCGGGCGGGGATTTCCAAAAAGAAAGGCTACATCGAAACGGATGGAACCATCCGCCTGTACTTCACTGTGGAGGACGCTAAATCGAAACTCCGACGGAGCAGGCAGGTGGCAACGCGGGCGTTTCACGAACTGGAATCCTGCGGCCTGATCGTCCGCCGGAAACAGGGCCTTGGCAGACCGGCTGTGATTACCCTGAATCTGCCGGTTGGCGAAAGGAGGGGCGCCGATGACTGATGAACAAAAGCTATATGAACTGCTGAAAGATTTTGACCCCGCTGTGGGAGAACGGATGGAAAAACATTTCAGGGACGGGGCGTTTTACTTTGACCTTGGCGGCAGCAGCTATCCCTTCTTTGAGGGGAATACCGTCTACACAGTCATTCCCCACTTTGCGGAAAAAGGCTCGGAAGGGATCGTGAAGAAACTCAAGCGGCTGATGGAGAAAGATTTGCAGGAAAAAGAATCAGAGACATAGCTGAAAAATCTAAACCGAAGCGTTATAATAAGGGCAACCGTTTACTTGGCTGCCTGAACAGAAAGGAGAAATAAATGAATCAGCAGCCAGAAAAAATCACCGCTTTGTACTGCCGCTTGAGCCAGGACGATGCCCTGGATGGGGAAAGTAATTCCATTACCAACCAGAAAGCCCTGCTGAGCAAATACGCCGCCGACCATGGATTCCGGAACACCCGGTTCTTCGTGGACGATGGATTCTCAGGGACCAGTTTTCAGAGGCCGGGGTTCCAGGAGATGATGCGATATGTGGAGGATTACAGCGTATCCGCTGTAATTGTCAAAGACCTGTCCCGGCTGGGCAGGGAGTATTCCTACATGGGGCGATTGCAGGATTTCATCTTCCCTGCCTATGACGTCCGCTTTATCGCCATCAACGACGATGTGGACAGCGCCAAAGGGGAAAATGATTTTGCGGTGTTCAAAAATGTATTCAACGACTACTACGCCAAGGATACCAGCAAGAAAATCCGGGCAGTGGTTAAGATGCGGGGCGAAGCCGGGGAGCATATCGCCAGCAATCCGCCTTATGGGTACATAAAAGACCCGCAGGATAAAAAGAAATGGATTGTAGACGAAGAAGCGGCAAAGGTGGTGCAGCGTATCTTCAACCTCTGCATTGCCGGAAAAGGCCCCATGCAGATTGCAAAAACCCTCACAGCCGACAGGGTGCTGACCGTCACCGCCTATCACGCCAGGCAAAAGGGCTGGGTCATGCCGGAGAACCTATACCGTTGGAATACCAACGCCGTGCTTAGAATTTTGGAGCGGCGGGAGTACACGGGCTGTACCGTAAACTTCAAGACTTATACCAAGTCCCTGAAATTCAAAAAGCGGATGGAAAACCCGGTTGAGAACCAGCGAGTTTTTGAGGACACACAGCCCGCCATCATTGATAAGGGACAGTGGGAACGGGTACAGGAACTTCGGAAGAACAAACGCAGGCCGACAAAAACAGGAAGAACCAGCATGTTCTCCGGCCTGCTCTACTGCGCCGACTGCGGGGCCAAGCTGTATTTCTGCACCTGCAATACCTACAAAGACGACAGCCAGAATCATTTTGTCTGCTCCAATTACAAGAGCAACACCGGCTCCTGCAAAATCCACTATATCCGGGAACAGGTGCTTTACCGGATTGTGCTGGAAACCATACGGCAGACATTGAGTTATGTCCGTATGTTCCGGAAGGATTTCAAGCTGGAAATGCTGGCGCAGGACGAGGAAAGCCGCAAGGCCGAACTGGCAGAAAAACAGAAAGCCCTCTCCGGGGCGAAAAAACGGATGGAGGACTTGGACCGGATTATCCAGCATATCTATGAGGACAATGTGCTGGGCAAGCTGTCTGACAGCCGGTACCTAAAATTATCCCGCCAATATGAGAAGGAGCAGGCAGAGATTGAGCAGCTTGCCGCCGTACTGGAACGGGAAATTGAAACACAGGCCGGGCAGGTTTCCGATGTGAACGAGTTTCTGAAGCTGGTGGACAAGTACCTGGATATTCCGGAACTCGACGCCGCCATCCTCAATGAGCTTGTGAGCAGGATCGTGGTGCACAGCCCGGTAAGGGAGAACGGAAGGAAGCAGGTGCGAATCGACCTGCATTTCACCTATGTGGGGCAAATCCGCATCCCCTTGAAGATTGGAAGGGAGTCCCTAAATGAATCGGAACCGGCGTGACCTAACACGCCGGTTCCTACCAAAATTCTTTTTACTTCCTTATGGGACGTTGCCTAATTCCGGAAGGTCTTTCTTCAAGGCAGCCTCTTCTGAGCCTTTATATTCTGGTTTTAACTATGGCGTCCATGTATATGTCTCTTTTGGCAAGCTCCTTAAAATACTCCTCCGGATCTATTATCTGCTCCGACGAGAAGAAGCCCGGCTCCCCTATCCTGCCGTCAGCCAGCATCCTCGTGGTAACAGCTCCCGGAAATCCCACTGTAAAGGCTCCCATGGTCATATTCCACCTTTCGTAAGGACCCATGGCCGATTCTATTGAATAAACCTGCTTTATTCCATCCTTTTCCCCCTCAACAATTACCTTTAACACCTTGTGGTCGTTAGGCTTTTCAGGAACCTCCGGCTCTGTCTCCTTAAGATGCTGATCTATGAGGGCGCATGTAAAGTCTCTTGGTATCACCTCTTTTCCCTTCACCGTAATCGGCTCTGTTTTTCCCATGCCTATTCCCAGCATGAATCTCAGTCTCTCTTCAAATTTAACAGGAAGAGACAGCTTAAAGCATACATTTTTTATACCCTTGTCCGCGAAAGAAATAGGCATGGTGGCCACCTCCGAATGAATGACATCGTATACAGGAAGAACTCCCAGATTGTATCCGAAGTCAAATTCCCCTATCTCCTGGAAAGGCTTTAATTCCACATGCTTTCCGTCTCTGAAGCAGTAATTGTTTCTTGAGTATTCGTCCAGTATTGTATTCAGGGAATAAGGCGGCACAAAACGAAAGCCCGGATCATTGAAATTGGCGATTCCGTCATATATGGCTATGGTCTCAACCGTATCGAGTCTGTCCGCCGCGTATTTGGCCATAACGTTAACCATACCCGGCGCGCTTCCCGAGCCTACTATGCCCGTAATACCCGCGGCTTTAAAATCATCGTGGTATTTAAGCTGCTCCAGCGCCCAGTGGTAGAGACCTCCGAAATCCGTATAGGCGGTTTTCCCTATGAGACAGGCATCCATTACAGCTGTGTTGAATATATGGGAGGAAGCGTTAAGCACCGCGTCATATTCAGCCAGCTCCTTTCCCAGTCTTTCCGTATCTGTAATATCAACTGAAACCGTGTTCACCTTATCACAGTCCAGATCGCTCTTTCTCTTTGCCAGAGCCTCCTCATCAATGTCTATGAGCCGTATTTTTTCCACATCTCTGTTTTCCACAAAATCAAGAATGGCTCCCAGAGCCATTTTACCTGCTCCTCCTACTACAGCTATTTTCATAAATTTCCCTCCTTGAATAAAATCTGCCTTTAAGGCCTACTGTAACATACACATAAATACAGCAATTACTGTGCCAAAATCATGATTCCTCCTCCAATCGGCTTATTGCAATGCTTCCGGAACATGGCTCTCTTTATTTATCCCATTTAATGAGGCGGAAATTTCATTTCAGCAATCATCTTATTGCTATAATGAAATTATTCGTGTAATATGTTTTTATAAAAGGAGGTTTTCCCATGGAAGCAACGGAAATAAAAAACAAGCTGAGCATATTGGAAAGGGCCTTTGCAAATGATTATTTCATAGTCTCGGATGATCTTAAAATCCTCTCCATAGACGATTCTCTGTCCCGGCTTCTTTTCCGGGAGGGGGCGGACAATCTCCTTCTGACCCCCGATCTCCTGTCAGAGGACCAGACCTCCCAGCTGTTGGAGGAGGGCTCCCTCACACTTCTCAGGGAGGGCCGCGTATATGAGCTTCTCTCCTTTCCTTCAGAGGAATACCTTCTCATAAAAGTAACCGACAAAAGCCATGAATCCCGTCTCGCCCGGGAGCTGGAAACCGCCAGAGACATTAACAGCGAATGGAGAAATCTCTTCGATAAATACGGAGGCGACACTGTCTGGATAACCGACGCCCGGGGAAATACCCTCGTTGTCGACGAAAAAATCGCCATGAACCTGGGCGTGCCCAAGGAGGACTTCGTGGGACGTAATATTATCGACCTTGAAAGAGAGGGATTTTTCAACCCCTCTGTAGGCAGGCTGGTTTTAAACAGCCGTAAAATAGAGGTGGCTCTTCAGCAGACACGCAACGGCAAGCTCTTTCTGTGCGTGGGCACCCCTGTATTCCACAGAAACGGCAGCCTTTCAAAGATAGTGATAATATCAAAGGACTACTCAAGTCATATTTCCCTCAGCGAGTTTATCGCTGACAGCGGATGCGAAAGCATTGCCATGGATGAGCTGGATCCTGTGGCGGAGGATTTTATAACCGCCAACTCCGCTATGCTGGACTGCCTGAGACTCATTAAGCTGGCCGCGAAAATAGACGTAACCGTCCTCCTTTCAGGTGAAACGGGAGTGGGAAAAAGCAGGCTGGCCCGAATAATCCACAATCTAAGCGGCAGAGCCGGCAAGCCATTTATAGAGATAAACTGCGGCAGCATATCGCCCTCCCTTATTGAGTCCGAGCTTTTCGGATATGAGTCCGGCGCCTTTACGGGAGCTTCAAAGGAAGGCAAGCCGGGCCTTATTGAAGCCGCTCGCGGAGGCACCGTATTTCTGGACGAAATCAGCGAGCTGGGGCTATCCCAGCAGGTTAAGCTGCTGGAAATCATGCAGGACAGACAGCTTACGAGAATAGGAAGCACCAGAAAAACAAAGGTGGATGTAAGATTTATCGTCGCCTCAAATAAAAATCTGGAGGAGCTGGTTGATCTCGGGTACTTCAGAAAGGATCTCTTTTACAGAATAAACGTAATGCCCGTTCATATTCCTCCTCTCAGACAGAGGCAGTCTGACATCCCCCTTCTTACGGATTATTTTATAAAGCAGAACAATAAAAAGTACAAAAATGAAAAAACCGTAACGCCTCCCGCCATGAACGCCCTTCTCCATTACTCCTGGCCCGGAAACATCAGAGAGCTGGAGCATGTTATAGAAAGAGCCCATATAATAGCTCCCGGCAGATTCATAGGTATTGAGGATCTGCCCTCCGGCATTTCGGGAAGCGGCCGTCCTGAAAAGGAGGACGGCATGGTGGTTGTAAACAAGCTGGGCTCTCTTCAGGATGTAGTGGAGCAGGCGGAAAAGGAGCTTATTTCACTGGCTATGGAAAAATATCCCACCTCCAGGGAAATAGCCGAAGCCCTGGGAAGCAACCCCTCCACCATTTCCAGGAGAATGGAAAAATACGGACTTAAAAGGAAGGGACAAAAAGATAAAATATAGTGATTACAGCTTCCTTTTAATGTATAATTGATAAGGAAAAGCCATAAAGAAAGGAGCGAAAATATGCTTGGAATAATAGGCGGAATGGGGCCCATGTCCTCCTCGCTTTTTTACAGTATGATTACGGAGAAAACACCGGCTGAGGGAGATCAGGACCATATGGACCTTATTATGCTGAGCCACGCCTCCATGCCCGACAGAACGGAAGCCATTCTTTCCGGAGACAGACTGAAAATCGAGAAGGTCAGAGATCTTCTGGCATCGGATATCGAAAAGCTCCTGAAGGCAGGCGCGGACAACATAGCCATAGCATGCAACACCGCCCATTACTTTGTGGATCTTCTCGGAGAAGAGAAAAAACACGTAATTCATATGGTAAAGGAAACAGTCAGAGCAGTGGAGGAAAGAGACAGCCACGTAAAGACCGCTCTTCTGGCCACAGACGGGACCATAAAAACAAGGCTTTACCAGTCGGCCCTGGAAGACCGGGGCATGGAGGTCTTTCTTCCCTCCGACACATGTCAGCGAAAAATCATGTCAGCCATATACGACTGTGTAAAAAGAGGAAGACCCATCCCTCAAAACCTCTGGGAAGACATTCACCGTGAAATAACAGACAGCGGATGCGATCACGCCCTTCTGGGATGTACAGAGCTTTCAATTGCCGCTGTGGAGCTTTCCCTCGACATTTCAAGGGAAGGCTTTTACATTGACCCTCTTGACATCCTTGCCGAAAGGTGCGTTGAAATTTACAAGGAGAAAGCAAAATGAATCAGCAGCAAGACACCGTAAGAGAAAAAGTTTACGTAATAGGCCACAGAAATCCCGATACGGATTCCATATGCTCTGCCATAGCCTACGCGAAATTCAGAGAGGCTACCGGAGCGAAAGCCGAATACATTCCATGCCGGGCGGGCCTTGTCAACGAAGAGACCAAATTTGTCCTCGACCTTTTCGATGTCGAGTCTCCTCAGTATATAGACACTGTTCAGCCGGAAATCGCCGACATAGATCTGAACAGGGTTGCCGGCCTGAAAAAAAGCGATTCAATAAAAAGAGCCTGGGATCTCATGAACCACCATGGGACAAGATCGGCCCCGATACTTTCAGAGGGCAGGCTGGAAGGGATCGTATCCATTACAGATATTGCCCAGTCATATATGGACAAAAGCGACAGCAGAATGCTGGCTGAGGCCAAAACTAAATTTTCCAGCATAGCCGAGACCCTAAACGGCCATATTGTATGCGGCCAAAAGGATGAAGCCTTTAAGGACGGCAAGGTAACCATTGCAGCCGCGACTCCCGACATTATGGAGGAATTTATAGAAAGTCAGGATCTTGTTATAGCGGGAAACCGCTTTGAAACTCACTTTACCGCCATCGAGCTGGGAGCCAGGTGCCTTATAATGTGTCAGGGCTCCATGCCCACCCAGACCATACAGAAGCTTGCTGAGGAAAGAGGCTGCGTTATAATAAGCACTCCCTACGACACCTTTACCACTGCCAGGCTCATAAACCAGAGTATACCTGTCAGCTTTTTTATGACTCACGAAAATATCGTCACCTTCCGAATGGGAGATTCTCTCGCCGATGTGGAAGACATTATGAAGACCAACAGATTTCACAACTTCCCTGTGCTGGATTCTGACGGCACGTATATGGGCTTCATCTCAAGACGCCGACTCCTCAACATGCACAGAAAAAAGGTGGTGCTTGTGGATCATAATGAAATAACTCAGGCCGTAGACGGTATACAGCAGGCAGAGGTCCTGGAAATCATCGACCACCACAGGCTAGGAGGCTTCGAAACCTTGGGCCCCGTATATTTCAGAAATCAGCCTGTAGGCTGCACGGCCACCATAATAGCCCAGATGTACCATGAGGCGGGAGTTGTTCCCGACAGCAAAACGGCAGGCCTTCTGGCCTCGGCCATTATATCCGATACCCTTATGTTCAAATCGCCTACGTGTACGCCCGCGGATGTGGAAACCTGCCGGCAGATGGCCGAAACAGCCGGTATAGATATTGAGAAAACCGCCGCCGCCATGTTTGAAGCCGGAAGCAGCCTTCAGGGAAAGACGCCGGAAGAGCTGTGCTACAGGGATTTTAAAATATTTTCCAATGAAGGCTATAACTTCGGAGTAAGCCAGATAAGCTCTCTCGACAAAAAAGAATTCGACAGCCTCAGGTATAATATAGAGCAGTATCTGAGCGTGGTAATGAAGGCTCAGGAGCTGGACATGATGTTTATGATGATGACCGACATAGCCTCCACCAGTACAGAGCTTCTCTGCTGCGGCCCCATGGCACAGAAGGTGGCCAGGAAGGCCTTCGACATACCTGAGAATGAAAAGCGTATCATTTTAAAGGGCATAGTATCCCGAAAAAAGCAGTTTCTTCCCGCCTTTGCGGAAGCCCTTCACGAGGCCGAATAATACTGAAAAATAATGTTGAAAAACCAGGCGCGCCGGGTTCCGGCGCGCCCTTATTGTTCTTGTTGCAGAGTCTGTATCTACTGAAGATTAAGCTTGAGAGACAGGAGCCTTTCTGTTATAACGTGAAATCCTGCCAGCTGTACAGCCGTCATAATGAACATTCCTCCCACTGTCAACTGAACGGCGTTAAAGGCGTTATCCACATCGGCTGACATTAAAGCCCCCAGCCAGCCCAGGAAACCTGCATTGTCGCCGATAACAGCCAGAACCATAACTATTACCACCACAAGGATGCTCAGTCCTATATAAGCCGCCAGGGATAGGAGTATTCTGTGTTTCCCCGCCAGCTGTCCTATGGCCAGAGCCGCGTATATCTGGTATATGCTCTTCAGCACCGAAAGCACCAGAAGTATAACAGCCTCCGCCATTACGAGAATATATCTCGGATCCGCGTCCCATACTCTTTCGATAAATCCGAACATTTCCGGGAATATTTCCAGGCTGTTTCCCCCGGCCAGTATGAGAACCGAAGCAAAGGCCGCTATTACGCTTATTACTACCACCAGAGCCGCCACCACTCCCTTGGAGGTTATAAGCTGCCACGGCTTTACAGGCAGAGTATGCATAAGATACCCCTCATCTCCCAGGAGCCCTCTGTAGAATCTCATGATTACTATTACAAGGGTAGCCACTATGAGAGCTACGAATACGGCAAAATACATAAGCCCTGTGATTACCTCTATTATTCCCAGTAAAAATCCCATTCCCCTGACTCCCGGTTCGAAAAGGTCGCCCAGAACATGTATACTTATGCTGAAGAGTATGCTGGCGGCTATAAGGGCCGCCCATATTACAGCCATTATCTTCGCTGTGGATTTTATTTCATATTTAATCAGTCTGCCTGTCATCTCACTTCACCTCCCTTAAGGGCGTCATCCTGAAGGCGTCCCTGAACACATCGTCAATGGATTTTCCTTCCTTTTCCTTTATGTCGTCTACCGATTCATGCCGTACAACCCTTCCATCTCTCAGGAATATAACCTCGTCCAGTATTCTCTCTATATCCGAGATAAGATGTGTGGACAAAAGGACTGTTCCTTCTTCATTGTAATTGTTGATTATCGTTGTCAGAATATAATCTCTCGCCGCCGGATCCACGCCGGCAATTGGCTCATCAAGAAGATAAAGCTCCGCTCTTCTGCTCATTACCAGAATCAGCTGCATCTTTTCCCTGGTTCCCTTGGACATGGTCTTTATTCTGTCTGCCGCCTCTATACCCAGGGAAGCGCACATGCTTTCAGCCTTTTCCCTGTCAAAGTCCCCGTAAAACTCATGGAACATACCTATGACATCTCCCGCGTCCATCCAGTCGGCGAAATAGCTTCTGTCGGGAAGATAGCTTATTATGGACTTTGTATATACACCGGGCCGTCTGCTGTCTATAAATACATCTCCCTTGGTCGGTCTTATAAGGCCGTTCATCAGCTTTATCATGGTAGTCTTGCCGCTTCCGTTAGGGCCTAGAAGACCTATGACCTTTCCTCTTCCTATTTTAAGCGACACCCTGTCGAGAGCAAGCTTTCCTCCGAATACCTTGCTGACATCACAGAATTCCGCCAGTGTTCCTGTCTTCATTTTTCTTCTCCTCCTCTCTCCCTTATCATTTTAATAATATCCTCAGCGTCATAGCCTATGGCCTTCATTTCTCTTATAAATTTCTCTATATTCTGCTTCGCTATACTTTCCTTCATTCTCGTCACCAGTCCTTCATCTGTTGTAACCGTTCTCCCGGCCGTTCTGTTTGTCACCACAAAGCCGTCGTTTTCCAGCTCACTTAAAGCTCTCTGCATGGTATTGCGGTTTACTCCCGCATCCTCCGCCAGCTCTCTGACCGTTGGAAACGCTCCTCCCATAGGGTATTTCCCCGCGACTATGGCTATAATAAGCTGTTCCTTAATCTGAGGCCATATAGGTCTGCTGTCATCCAGCTTCCATTCCATACTCTGCCTCCCTTCCTTCTTTCTTTACTGCAGGCCATTGCCTGTTTTATCCTTTAGTTGTCTTATTGTCATATTGTCCTATGTGCTTAAGACAATAATAATAT
>DVMP01000147.1 GCA_018714925.1 Candidatus Allocopromorpha excrementigallinarum | reverse complement strand
CGTTTTCCTTTATTTTATTATATCATATTTATCGCCTTGATCATTGAAATTTCAACATTTTATCTCATTTTATGCATAGAAAAAGTCCAACCTCTCTCCTTGAAGTTGGACTTTTGTCTACAGTCTGAAGGGCTGCCGTGGCTGCCCTTATTTGTCCTTTCTTTTGCCTATGGAGCGGCTTATAACGCTCCCTACATACGTTATTTTCTCTATGATCCCATGAGGGAGGCCATGAAATGCAGCAACATGGAGCTGGGACTACTGGCCACTGTCATGGCTGTGGCAAGTATGCTGTGCCAGATACCGGGAGGCTGGATAGCGGACAAATTCGGAATTAAAAAAATTCTCATAATATCTCTCTGCGCCGATTTTCCCCTGGTGGTTATATCGGTGATTTTCGTGGATATTTATCCTGTACAGATCGCGGTGTGGATATGCTTTGCCTTTGCCGTGGGCTTCGCCTTCTGGGCGGCGGTGCTGAAGGGCATAAGGCTGCTTGGAAGGGAAAAGGGCAGCTCCATGACCTTCGGCATTTTCGGAGCCATGGAGGGGACCATAGCTGCCCTTATAAACCTTCTGGCTGTGGAGATCTTCTCCCGCTTTGAAAATCAGGTGACGGGATATCGCATGGCCCATCTGCTGATGGGAGCCTGCTGTCTTGTGGGAGCTGTCCTGGTGGGAGTGTTTTTTAAGGAGGAGGAAATCCTGGGAGACTCTCAGGAGGAGAAGGAGAAGTTTCATATAAGAGATACTCTGCAGCTGCTTAAAAATCCCAACATTTATTTTGCCGCTGTCCTCATATTCGCCATATACGGCCTTTCCGTAAGCCAGTCCTATATGACTCCTTACTTTACGGGAATTCTGGGAGCGGGGCTGGCCTTTACAGGTGTTTTCGCCATTATCAGAGACTATGGAATAAGACTGGTGGGAGGGCCTCTGGGCGGCAGAATCGCCGCCGGACTGAGATCGGCCACAAAGCTTAACGTCCTGTGCCTTTTAATGTGCGCCTGCCTGATATTTATCATATCAAGGCTTGACGGAGGAATGAAGGGCATAGTGGCAGCGGCGGCTGTTCTCGTACTCCTTAACGCCTTTGCCTGCAGTATGGCCAAGTCCACCATGTGGGGCAATCTCGATGACGCGGGGATTCCCATGAAGCTGACGGGAACGGCTATAGCTCTCATAACTCCCGTGGCCATAAATCTTCCTGACGCGGTGCTGCCGCCTCTTAACGGATGGCTTCTGGATACCTTTTCTCATGATCTGCCCCGGGCCTACGGCTATTACTTTGCCATACTCATAGCCATGGCTCTTACGGGAGCGGCAGCGGGCATGGCGATAATCCTGGGAAACAGGAGAAAGAAAAAGGCGCGGACTGATGACACGACATTATGATATGTGATTTTGTCCCGGATTTTTGGGGCTGTAACGGTGAGACGGTAAAATATCAGGAAATCCTGTTTACCGTCTTTTTTACAAGGGAACGGACAACCTGTATAAGGGAGCCTATTATAAGCAGGCCGGCCGCTATGGCCCCGGCCATGAGGAGTGTTTCGGTGCCGCGTGAAGCCGCCTCCGCCATATCGTGATTGAGCATGGCGGCCATGGTGTGGTACATTCCGGAGCCCGGAACCAGACAGAGAATACCCGGTATTATAAAAATAGTGGAGGCGTCCTTAAAGAGCCTGGCGCATATATCGCTGAAGAGTCCCACGGCGCAGGAGGCCGTGAAGCAGGACAGCACAGGCGAGGCGTCATAGTACATGGAAAGCTGGTATATGAGCCAGCCCAGGGATCCTATTATCACACAGGGAACAATATGCTTTACAGGCACCTTGAAGATTATGCAGAAGCCGCAGGTGGCGAACATAATGAACACAAACTGAAGAAGAAAAGTCATGAGAAAACACCTCCTATAGTGCCCCACAGCTTAAGTATGACCCCTGCCCCGGCGGCCAGGGACACAGCTATGAGAAGGGCTTCCATAAGGCGGGCGACTCCCGAGAGCATGTCTCCCGAAAGAAAGTCTCTTATGGCGGTTGTTATAGCCACTCCGGGAACGAATATCATAATGGAGCCTATTATAATAGGCTCGTAGGAAGCCGCGGCAACGGCAGAGGATGCGGCCATGGCTATAAAGGCGGCCACAGCGCAGCAGCAGAAGCCTCTTATAAAAAAGTTAATGCCGTATTTCTGCAAAAAAACAGAAAAGGCGTAGCATACTGTTCCGGAAGCAAAGGCTATTAAAAAGTCCAGAGGGCTTCCTCCGAAGGCCAGACAGAAAAAGGAAGCCACCATGGCCGCCCCCAGAAGCCTCAGAGGGAGAGGATAGGGCTTTCTTTCGTCTATTTTTTTCAGTATTCTCATGCCGTCATCCACAGAAAGAGAGGTGGTGGTAAACTTTCTGGAAAATCTGTTTACCATGGATATCTTGTCGAGATTGGTGCCCGTCCCCTTTATTCTCTTTATATAGGTCTGAGTATCGTCATCCTCGCCTCCCTTGTCAAGGGAAAGAAAAATGCCTGTGGGAGTGGCGAAAACCTCTATGTTGTTAATGCCGCAGGCTCTGCATATTCGTGTTATGGTATCCTCCACCCTGTATATTTCAGCGCCGTTTTTCATCATTATTTCTCCGGCGTAAAGGGCCAGCAGAAGAACCTTTTTCTGAAAAATATCAACCATTAAGAACCTCATATCAGGAAATATATGATAACTTAATATAAATTATAACAGAGGAACCATGCCCTTGCAATTTTTCACATCCTAATCTTTGTCCTTGACCTGAGGTCTCGTGAATTGTATAATTGTATACAGCGATACAATCGCTTTGAATTTTCTGTAAATAACAACAAAACAGAGGAAAAAGCATGATAAACAGGAGGTAATTTGGTAATGGGCAAAACACTGGCGTACAAAATACTGGAAGATCATCTCATAGATGGAAAGCTGTCTCCGGGAGAGGAGATAACCATAAGGATAGACCAGACTCTTACCCAGGACTCTACGGGAACTATGGTATATCTGCAGCTTGAGGCCATGGAGGTTGACAGGGTCAAGACGGAGCTTTCCGTAGCCTACATAGATCACAACACCCTTCAGACAGGCTTTGAGAACGCCGATGACCATGAATTTATAAAGAGCGTGGCCAAGAGACACGGAGTGCTCTTTTCAAAACCGGGCAACGGCATATGCCATCAGCTTCATCTTGAGAATTACGGAAAGCCGGGCAAGACCCTTCTCGGATCCGACAGCCATACGCCCACAGGCGGCGGCCTGGGCATGATAGCCATAGGAGCCGGCGGTCTTGACGTGGCTGTGGCCATGGCAAGGGGAACCTACAGCCTGGTGGCTCCTAAGGTGGTGAAGGTGGAGCTTAAGGGAAGTCTGAAGCCGTGGGTATCGGCAAAGGATGTTATCCTGCAGGTCCTTAAGGAGCTTACCGTAAAGGGCGGTGTAGGAAGAATAATAGAGTATACGGGAGAAGGAGTAAAGAGCCTTTCCGTTACAGACAGGGCGACCATAACCAACATGGGAGCTGAGCTGGGAGCCACTACCTCAGTGTTCCCAAGCGATGAAAACACGAGACAGTATCTTAAGTCACAGGGAAGAGAGGAGGCTTACAGACCCCTTTCCGCTGACGAGGACGCTGTCTATGACGAAGAGCTGATTATCGACCTTGACAGTCTTACCCCTCTGGCAGCCAAGCCTCACAGCCCTGACAACGTTGATACCGTTGACGCCATAGGAGAGATAAAGGTGGATCAGGTGGCCATAGGAAGCTGCACAAATTCCTCCTACGCGGACCTTATGAAGGTGGCGGCCATTCTCAAGGGCAAAAAGGTTCATCCTGACGTAAGCCTTGTAATATCTCCGGGATCCAGCAGGATACTGGCCAAAATGGCTGAAAACGGCGCCCTGGCCGATATAATAAGCGCGGGAGCCAGGGTAATAGAAAACGCCTGCGGCCCTTGCATCGGCATGGGACAGTCCCCTAAGTCGGGAGCTGTTTCTCTCAGAACCTTTAACAGAAACTTTAAAGGCAGAAGCGGCACCCTGGACGCCGACGTATACCTGGTAAGCCCTGAGACAGCGGCCATATCTGCTGTAAAAGGAGTTCTCACAGACGGAAGAAAGTCGGGAGAGGCTCTCCCTGAGATTCCCGACACAGACTTTGAGCTTAACGACAACTTTATCGTATATCCCGAAGGCTTTGACAAGAGCAATACGGAAGTGGCCATGGGACCTAATATAAAGCCGTTCCCTAGAAATACGGCGCTTCCTGAGACTGTAGAGGCCAAGGTGGTTCTCCATGCGGGAGACAATATAACCACAGACGATATAATGCCTTCCGACTCCAGGCTTCTTCCTTACAGGTCCAACATACCTCATTTGTCAAACTACTGCTTTGAGAAAATAGACAAGGGCTTTTCCGAGAGATGCAAAGAGGCCGGAAAGTGCGCCATCGCCGGAGGAGAAAACTACGGACAGGGAAGCAGCCGTGAGCACGCGGCTCTGGCGCCTCTTTACCTGGGAGTCAAGCTTGTAGCCGCCAAGTCCTTTGCCAGAATACACAGATCAAACCTTATAAACAGCGGCATAATGCCACTGGTATTCGACAACCCGGCTGACTACGACGACATAAGCACAGGCGACGAGCTGGTAATAGAAAACGCTCCTCAGCAGGTAAAGAGCGGAACAGTGGAAATAAAAAACATTACCACGGGAAAAACCTATAAAACCGTTACAAACTTCTCGGATCTTGAGATACAGCTTATTTTAAAGGGCGGCAAGATCAATTACATGAAAGGTTAGGTACTGAAAATGGATTATGTAAAAGCTTTTGAAACTATAGTAAAGGAACAGCTGGAAAGAGTGGAGAGAATGAAAAGCTCTCCTCAGTCCACAGACTATAAAAGTCTCGACAAGGTCATTGTGGGCATCATCGACGGAGACGGCATAGGCCCTATAATAACTCAGGCCTGCAAGAAGATCATGGAGCAGCTTATGGCTGAGGAAATCGCAGCGGGAAAGCTGGAGCTTCGGGACATAGAAGGTCTTACCATAGAAAACCGTGTTGAAAAGATGGAAACTGTTCCCGCCGACGTCCTGGCCGCAGTAAAGGAGTGCCATGTTCTCCTTAAGGGACCTACCATGACTCCGGGAAAGGGCGATAATATGCCTAACCTTGAGAGCGCCAACGTGAAGCTGAGAAAGGAGCTGGATCTTTTCGCCAATGTAAGGCCTGTTTCCATACCTGAAAAGAACATCAACTGGACCTTTTTCAGGGAAAACACCGAGGGAGAGTACGCTCTGGGAAGCCAGGGAGTGGATATAAACGAGGATATTTCCATGGACTTTAAGGTGACCACCACCATAGGGACTACGAGACTTGCCAGGGCGGCCTTTGAATTCGCCAGGGCCAACGGCAATCAGAGAGTTACCATTGTCACCAAGGCCAATATAATGAAAAAGACCGACGGTAAATTCCTCACTCTCTGCTATGAGGTGGCCAAGGATTATCCTGAAATAGAGGTTGACGATTACTATGTTGACATTACGGCGGCCAACCTTATAAAGGAGCCTGCCAACAGCAGATTCAACGTATTCATCCTCCCTAACCTTTACGGAGACATTATCACCGATGAAGCGGCTCAGATGCAGGGGGGCGTAGGCACCGCCGGCAGCATTAACCAGGGAGGCAGGTACGCCATGTTCGAGGCCATACACGGCTCGGCCCCAAGGATGATCACCGAGGGAAGGGGACAGTACGCCAATCCTTCCAGCATAACGAGAGCGGGAGCCATGCTTCTGAGACACATAGGCTACGGAGAAAAGGCGGATGCTCTTGACAGGGCCCTTGACGCGGCTCTGGAAGGCCTTAACATGACCTCCAACAGTACAGGAAACTCAACAGATGATTTTACAAAATTTGTTATAGATCATCTTAAATAAAAGGAGCAGAAATGGTAATCTACAAAAATTCCCATGACCGAAAGATAAACACGCCTATTTCCACCAGTCTGCTGGCAAAGCTTCAGAGGGACATTCTGACGGAAAAGCTTAAACCGGGACAGAAGCTTACGGAGCAGCAGATATGCGAAAAGTACGGTGTAAGCAGAACACCTGTAAGAGAAGCGCTGAGACAGCTGGAAGCCGACGGACTTGTAGAGAACATACTTAACAGAGGAGCGTTTGTTATCGGCATGACAGACCGTGACTATGAGGACATGTTTCAGCTTCGAAAGATATATGAAATACAGGCGGTAAAATGGGCCATAGAGAGGATAACGGAAGAGGAGATGGACCGGCTTGAGGAAACCTTTGAGTTTATGGAGTTTTACACTCTGAGAAACGATATAGACAAGATGCTCACCATAAACACAGGCTTTCACCGCGTCATATACGAGGCCTCCCACAACAGGATGCTTCAGAAGCTTCTGTCCTCATACCAGGATTACCTGAAGTATAAGGGAATGGATTCCGTATATGACGACAACTATCTTGCGGTGGTTCTTGAGGAGCACAGGGCCATATTCAAGGCCTTTAAGGACAAGGACATTAAAGGCGGCGCCATTGCCATGGAAATTCATATGAACCGGGCCGCCGACAGAAGATGCGGAAGCTGAGCCTTCACTGTTTATCATTACAGCGACTGAAAAACGCTGTGAAAAGCCGCGGCGGAAAATTCTCCCCGCTGCCCCTTGGGGCGGCATCCGGGGAGAATTTTTATAATTACCACCTCAAGGTAAATTATTGTGGACAAAATTATTCAAGTATGCTAGGATAGTATGGAATCAGACACTGGGATTAAAAATATGCAGTTTTAGAATACCCGAAATTTAAAACACCCGAAATAAGAGCAGATTTGAGAAAGAAGGAGGAAGCAATGAAAAACCGGAACGGAAAAAGAAAAGCTATTCACAGAGCTTCCGCGCTGCTTTTAGGGCTTATGCTGATATTTACAATGGGGGGGGGGTAAGCTCCTTTGCTACAGGAAGCTCCGCGCCCGCAGCTGACAAAGCCCGGCAGAACGTGGAAGCAGCCGATGAAGGGGCTTCGGCAGAAAGCCTGAAGACCCTCACAGAGGAGCTTAGAGAGCGTATAGAGGCTCTTCCGGCGGCCAATGAGCTTTCAGATGGAGATTACGAAGGCGATAAGGCCGCTGTGTATAAGGAGCTTGTCAGTATAACAGAGGAGCTGGAGAAGCTTTCTGAAGAGGAAAGAGAGCTCCTCGGCGAAGAAAATTCCAGGAAGCTAGAGGCTCTGCAGGAGTATTTTGCGACATCGGCAGAGACCTTCCAGTCAGACCAATCTGAAAAGTCCGGCCAGGAGCCGGAATCTGAGGCCGCCGGCGCCATAGAGGTTGTCGGAGAACCCAATACGGCCACGTATTCACCTAATAAGATGTATGAGGAAACCATGGTGGGCCCTTACCAGCTTAACATGGCGGGAAATACCAATACCAGGGGCAAGTTTGACAATGTAAACGTATATGCTGATGCCTTACATGGGGACATTGAAGCAGAAGAAGCCTGTGGAGATACACTTCCCAATTTAGTCGGCGGAAAAAGGACAGCGGATAATACCAATTCCAGCACATCTGTCCTTGAGAAGCCTGAAGGGGAGGCTCAGATTACTCGGGCCTATCTTGTGGTGACGGCTACTCAATTATATACTCGAATCGCCAATAATACCGCGCCTCTCGAACAGTACGGAGTTTTCTTTAAAGGTCCAAAGGGTGATATTCAGCGATATTATCCAAATGAAATTTTTTATGATTCAGATAATATGCGGACTTCTATGTATGTGGATGTAACGGATTTTATCCGTTCCCAGGGATACGGCAGGTATTCGGCTATAAATATTCCATATACAAATATGGGATATACTGATTGGCGGGTATATGGGGATATGTTTGGAGCCTGGAAGCTCATAGTAGTAGAGGAAAATCCTGAACTCCCCCTTCGTATGGTTCAGTTCCAGCTGGGAGGGACGAAAATAACATCAGGTACCGCCGCCCAGGTCACTATTGAAAAGGAAGGCCTGACCATAAAGGATAACCCTACGGGAGACCTTCTCTTTTCGTCCGATGGCTCAGATATGCAGGCCAGCGGACAGACAATGCAGTACAGAACAGATAAAAGCACTGCATGGACCTCCATGAGCGATGCCATGCACGGGGCAAATAAATTCTTTACATTCCAGATAGCTAATAAGGGAAAGGTCCTTGATAATAATCCTGGCCCGACATATGCATACAGAAATAATACTACAAACATCTTTACTAACGCCAGTATAAACGGAGGACAAAGCTTTACCCAGTACAACACCGACTTTGAGATATGGGAGATAAACGGTAAAAACAGGCCTAACGGAATGAACCTTCAGGGAGGAGAAAAATCGGTGACCCTGCGTGCGACCAGCAACAATGAGCCCTCTCTGTTCAGCGCTCTCGCACTGGCCGTGGACATCAAAGTTCCCGAGTTTGAGACCGATATTAAGGTGACCAACGTGACTCAGGGATATTCCACAGCCGACAGCGATTACAATATTAAAGAAGATTTCGCCTCCGAAGGAGACAGGCTCAAGGTGGAGGCAAGCAGCAAAAATGTATCCACCTCCAGCAATAACATAGGCATAAAAAACGGCGAATTTACAGTGGAGACTCCAGCCTTTCTGAACATAGATCAAAGCAGCGTTAAGGGAGTTTACCGCGCTCCTGACGGAACAGAGACGAAACTGACCTTTGAAATGGGAGAGGACGGAAGGTCCATAGTGTTTAAGACACCCGCTGATGTGACCATAACCAGCGGAGGAAGCTTTGAGGTATCCTATGAGGGAGATGCGGTAAGCACCGAGGAATATACGGAATACACCAACAGGGCCTCAGTAGAGGGGACCTTTGTAGATGACGCGGGGAATCATTACGAGTCATTCCTGCTGGAGAACCTCAGCGTAGACTACGCCCACACCTCATCAAATTTGAGAACGCATATGATAAGCACTCAGATTCAGGGAGGCCATGGTACCATTACGCCTTCCGCCGAGGTAGTAAGCGGGAAAGATTATACGGTAAACTGGACTGTGGAAGACGGATATTATGTAAAGGACGTCATAGTTGACGGAGTCATAAAGGATGGAGCAGCTGCACAGGGAAGCTATACCTTTGATAACGTCAGAGAAGCTCACGAGATAATAGTAGTGGTGGCGGAAGGCAGCCCTGCAGATGAGGAATTCGTCACTGTAACAGTGGAAACCACAGGAGAAGGGACGACAACGCCTACTGAAGCCATAAAGAAGGGAGACGACCACACCGTAACCTGGGAGCCTGCCGAGGGCTGGGAGGTAGACAGCGTCTACGTAGACGGAGTGAAGCTTCCTGACGACACAGCCCAGGGAGGCAGACTCACCTTTGAGGATCTGGCAAAAGACCATAAGGTGGAGATAACCTTCAGAGAAGAAGGGACAGGAGGAAATCCCGGGGACAGCAGCCACATGGTGGAGACCGACATAACAGGAGGTCCGGGAACCATAACGCCTACCATGGGATATGAAGAAGGGACGGATGTATCCATTTCCTGGGAAGCGGAAGAAGGCTATGAGGTTATCAGCGTGACGGTAGACGGAGAGCTGAGAGAAGACCTGATTACAGCAGGGAAAATAGACTTTGACAGCATAAACGGAAGCCATAAGGTGGAGGTGGTTCTCGGCAAGACAGACGAGACAGCAAAGAAGCCTGAAGGGGAGATGGAAAAGAGCGTAGTCAACAGGACGGATGAGGGGGCGCCTAATCCTGGGGACATACTGGAATATGAGATAAAGGCCAGAAACAGGCTGCCCGGCTCCATATGGCAGAACGTAACCATAAAGGACAGGCTGCCTGCGGGAGTGGAGCTGATAAAGGACAGTATGATACTGACAGACCCGGCGGGAGAGAGCAGGAATTTAAAGGAAGAAGAATACACCTTTAAGGATAATCTCCTTACAGTGCCCATAGGACCTGTAAAAGGAGGAGAGGAATATGTTCTAACCTTCCAGGTAAGGATAAGGACAGAGGCCGTTGAAGAGGCAGAGGAGGACGAGAGCATACTTGATCTGACCAATACAGCTGCAGGAGAAGGAAGCTACGGACATGATGAGGACGGAGACGGAGCAGCGGACAATGAGCATAACGTTTCCTCAAATCCGGCTGTACCTGAAGGAGGAAAGGACATAGTGGCGCTTGATCCTGAGGCGGCCATAGAGAAGACAGCAGCCAATCTTGACAGAGAGGATGAGCAGACCCATGTAGGAGATACCATCGAGTACAGCCTTAAGGCGAGCAACGATACGGAAGGGTCAGTATGGAAGGACGTGGTTATGAGAGACAGGCTGGCAAAGGGTCTTAAGCCTGTGCCAGGCTCCATCAGCCTTTTGACGCCTGAGGGGGAGATCATAAAGGTCTCGGATGACGCTTACAACGCGGACACTCATACTATAGCCGTATATGTGGGAGACATTTTCGGAGGAGAAGAGTACGTGCTGACCTTCAGAGCCCAGGTGACGGCAGAAGCCATCGGAAGCGATATAGGGAACAAAGGAGAGGCTCTAGGAGGAAAGCCCGGAACCCACATGCCTGAAGGAGAGACAGGCGGAGCGGGAGGAAATCCGGGAGAAGATGAAGGAGGCTTCGGAAGCGGAGATCCGGGAGGAGATAACGGAGAAGGCTCAGGAGAAGGAATCAAACCGGCAGACCCTTACTATCCTCAGGGAGGAGGAAGATGGGACGCAGTAGATGAAGGAGATACGGGAGAAGGAGCAGGAGAAGAAAACGGAGGCAGCGATATAGGGCCTGAAGACATCATATATGTTGAAACGGGAGGGGAGCCTGTTTATCCTTTCCCTGAAGACAGGCCAAATCCCGACAATCCGACAGATCCAGACAACCCTCAGTGGACAGATGACCCCGCTGATCCTGACGACGGAGGAGTGATACCGGCCGAGCCTGAGCCTGAAATAGAGAAGACTGTGGAGGCTGAAAATCCGAGAGAGGATGGGACGGTAAAGCATCAGGATATTCTCACATACCAGGTGAAAATATCAAATCCAAAGGCAGGATCTCTGTGGAAGGATGTATTTATATACGACCATCTGCCTGAGGAGCTGGTACTTGACACTGAGGCCATAGAGCTGATATATCCGGACGGAAGAGTAGAGAAGCAGAAGGCAGAGGAGGTTTACAATCCTGAGGACAGATCCCTTGAGGTTCCCATAGAAATGCTGTACGGAGGAGAGACATACATACTCAGATACAAGGTGCAGGTACAGCTGCCGGAAGGAGAAGGCGATAACAACGCCGGAATGGTTATTACCAACGAGGCGGGAGCCAGCGGACAGACGCCTGACGGGGAGAGGCTGAACCCGAGGACAGAGTTAAGCGTATTCACAAGGGGAGAATCCTTTATGAAGGCGGTTAAGACGGGAGACCCCGGAATTATGCTGCTGCCTGTCGGATTAATGGCAGCGGCGGCTGCGGGAATACTTATTTTCGCGAGGAGGAAAAAAGGAGAAAGCTAACAGCTGACAGCAGGTAGAACCTGTAAGAGGGGACCGCCCGGACGGCAGAAGACATACGCCGCACGGGCGGTTTTGTATTTCGCATGAGGAGAGAAGCATGGCTGATTTTCTGCTTCGGCTGCTATGTAATTGATATACTCTATGGCCCTGCAGGCGTCTTCTCCCTGATTTTTATTATTAAGGCCATACTTAAGGAGAAATCGCTGTCAGAGCCGCCACGGGAGGGGATAATAACCGGGAAAAGACGACAAAAAAGACGGCCCCATAAAGGGACCGCCTTTGAGATCTGGGTTTAATATTCAGCGCTGTATATTTCGCTTCCGTCACCGTTGAGATATGATACCTTAACGGTAATTCCGCTTATACCCGACTCTTCCTCAAGGGTGTCGCCGATGCCTGTGAAAGTGGAGGATACGCTGTCCATGTAGCTTTCAAACTGTGCCTTCATCTGCTCGGCAGTAGCCTCGTCAAAGGTCTGAGAATACTGATATATGTATTCCACAGTGTTGCCGTTGATTTCAACGGTCATGCCGCTTCCTCCGGCGGAAGCGCTGGTGAGGGAATCTATCTGCTCCTGAACCTCCTCATTGCTGTTCACATAGTCCTCAAGAGTCTCGGGCTCTCCGCCGCAGCCTGAAAAAACAAGCATTACAGTCATCAGAAGAGAGAGCAGTAATCCGGTGCAAAAAAATTTTGAATTTCTTTTTTTCATAATCCTTCTCCTTCTCGTCAAAATTAAAATTTGAATTGAGGGGTTTTCTATGATAAAAGCTTTATTTGAAAACCTCAATACTGAAATTATACCATAAAATAAATTTTTGAAAATAGGAGGGG
>DVMP01000146.1 GCA_018714925.1 Candidatus Allocopromorpha excrementigallinarum | reverse complement strand
GAGGGGATTACAATCTCTTTGAAGCTTATAACGGAAAAGAGGCTCTTGAGGTTATAAACAGCAATAATATACACCTGGCTATTCTGGATATAATGA
The DNA here is from genome assembly GCA_018714925.1 of Candidatus Allocopromorpha excrementigallinarum. Lineage (GTDB taxonomy): Bacteria > Bacillota > Clostridia > Peptostreptococcales > Anaerovoracaceae > Lentihominibacter > Lentihominibacter excrementigallinarum. Next base: position 8,702 of record DVMP01000146.1, on the reverse strand, counting down.
TGCCGGAAATGGACGGTATAGAGGTGCTTACTGAAATAAGAAAGGAAAGGAATATTCCTGTGATATTTCTTACGGCCAAAAGCGAGGATACGGACAAGATCCTGGGGCTCAATATAGGGGCGGACGATTATATAGTCAAGCCCTTTAACCCTGTAGAGCTGACAGCACGCGTAAAATCACAGCTGAGACGATATATGGAGCTGGGAGCGGCTCCGGCCTCTCAGAACCTGCTTGTCATAGGCGACATAGAGCTCAATGATTCGGCCAAGGAGGTTCATGTTTTAGGAGAGAAAATAAACCTTACGCCAAAGGAATACGGAATCCTCAGATTCCTCATGGAAAATCCGGGCAGGGTGTTTTCACCTAAGGAAATATACGCCAAGGTATGGGATGAAAGGGCCTACGGAGCAGAGGGCACGGTGGCCGTTCACATACATCATCTGCGAGAAAAGATAGAAGCTAATCCCGAAAGACCGAGACACCTTAAGGTAGTCTGGGGTCAGGGTTATAAAATGGAGTAAAAGGATGAAGGAAGAGAGAAGAATAAGAGTAAATACCGCTGTGAAAATACTGGCTTATATACTTATGCTGGCCGCTTTTCTTACAGCGGTTTTTTCGGCCATAATAGCGGCGATAAATATAAGCGGAGAATGGTACTCAAAGGCTCACAAGGCTGTGATAAAGGATATTTACGCTGAAACCGCCTTTTATGCGGCCGATTATATAAACGAGTATATGAGCTATTACACAGCGCCTTACAGCGGAGAGGCAGGTGAAGACGCCTCTGATTTGGAGGTTTTCGACGAGGAGACCGAAAAGGAACAGTTCGGCTATTCGGTTTACGCTGTTAACGGGACAGAAGAAGGGAGCCGGGGAGCGCTATTAAGACAGGTAAACGAAACCCTGAGAGATTCGGTGGACGTCTATAAGGTAAATGTAATCTACGCGAATTACGTAATAGGGATATATATCGGAGATATAGCGTCGGGAGAGGCCCCCGACGAGGTGCTTTCAACGTATGAGTTTTACAGTAAGGTGTACAGATACAGAAATGGAGCCGTGGCCTCCGGCATAGGAAGTCTCGCTTTTGCCATATTCATCTTTATTTTTCTTGTGGCGGCAGCGGGAAAAAAGGAAAAGAAGAGTCAGCTTGTAAGGTATATTCCCGCGGATCTTCTGGCTGCGGCGGCAGCCGCGGGAGTCTTTCTGACCATCAGCAAGAGCGTATCCTTTATGCAGTACTTTGACAACTACGACGCGTACATAGCGGGAATAGCCTTAATGGTAGTGCTGGTCGTTTCCATATGTCTTTTGTTTTTCATGGCCATGGCATGTAAGATACGAATGGGACGCTGGTGGGAAACTTCACTTATATTTCTTGTGCTCAGCCTGATACAAAAGGGATTAAAGGCAGTTGTCGGAAAGACGATTTATATAATTAAAGGAATTCCTATAGTGTGGAAAACAGCGGTATTCCTGGGAATATGCTTCTTTTTAAGCTTTCTTTTAATGGTAAGCGCCGCGAACGGGGGATATGTGAGCGGATGGTGGATTCTTTACGCGGCGGCTGTAAGCGCTGTGGTTTTATATACAGCCCGGGGGATGAAACGCCTCAAAGAGGGCGGCGAGCGTCTGGCGGAAGGGGATATGGACTACCAGATAGACAAGGACGGTCTGGTTTTCGACCTGGCGGAACATGCCGACGCCCTCAACAGCATAGCCAAGGGGATGTCGGAGATTGTGGAAGAAAAAATGAAAAGCGAACGGTTCAAAACAGAGCTTATAACCAATGTATCTCATGATATAAACACACCGCTGACATCAATAATAAACTACGTGGATTTTCTGAAAAGGGAGAATACGGAAAATGAAAAAATAAAGGAGTATGTTGAGGTTTTGGACCGCCAGTCAAAGAGACTGAAGCGTCTTACAGAGGATATAGTGGAGGCGTCAAAGGCGGCTACGGGAAATGTGAAGATGAATATGGAGCCCTGCAAGGTGGGGGTTTTGATGACCCAGATTATGGGGGAATATCAGGAAAAGGCCGAGGAAAAAGGGCTGAAGCTGATAATGAAAATATCTGACGATGACGCTGAAATCCTGGCTGACGGTCAGAAAATGTGGAGAGTTCTCAACAATCTTCTCAATAACATATGCAAGTATTCCCAGCCGGGAACAAGGGTGTATCAGAGCCTTGAGGAAAAGGACGAAAGCGTTTTCATAATATATAAAAACACCTCGGCTCAGGAGCTGAATATAGAAGGCAGGGAGCTTACGGAGAGATTTGTGCAGGGGGATATATCACGTCACAGCGAGGGAAGCGGACTGGGTCTTTCCATAGCAAAGGATCTGGTGGAGCTTCAGGGAGGAAGGTTCGAAATACATATAGACGGAGATCTGTTTAAGGTAATAATGGAGTTTAATATTATATGAGAAAACCCCTCTGTTCCTTATTCCTGGGATGTGATATAATATAGAGTGATTATTTGCAGGCATTTTCACTTGAGGACAAGAGGTTTTTATGACGGTTGTAAAGTTTCTATTTGTAATCGCTCTGGTAATACCCTTAGGGGTATTTATGGTATATTATATTAACAAGCTTATGGGAGAATTTGCCCGGATAGTGAATAGAGAAAAGAGCTTGCCTGAAGAAGGGCGGGTCCGCGAAGGAGAGAGAATGGCCGGAAAGGCCCCCGCGAGCGCGGCGGGAGAGCATCGCGTTTATGAGATGAGAGAAGAACCCCCGGCAATGAGAAGGGGAGAAAGCTACAAATATGGGTCCCAGCATTATCAGAACTCTCGTATCAGACAAAGCTATCTGAAGACCCTTCAGGAAAGAGAGCAGGCGGTTCCGGAAGAAGGGGAAAAGCTAAAGGATAAACGTACGCCCAGCAGGAGAAAACGCAGAAAAGAAAGAAAAAAGAAGAAGAGGAACAGTGAAAGGCAATGAAAAAAGGTTTGTTCATATCTTTTGAAGGAATGGACGGGTCAGGAAAATCGACGCAGATTCAAAGACTGAAGGAGTATCTGGAGAAAAAGGGCTGCCGGGTGATTTTAACCAGAGAGCCCGGAGGAACGCCCATAGGGGAAAAGATAAGAGATATAATCCTTGACAGGGAAAACCGGGAAATGCGCTGTATGACGGAAGCGCTTCTTTACGCGGCTTCAAGAGCTCAGCATGTAGAGCAGGTAATAAAGCCGGCCCTTGAGGAGGGGAAGGTGGTTATCTGCGACAGATTTGTGGACTCAAGCATCGCCTACCAGGGATACGGAAGAAGCATGGGAAATGCTGTTGAGGAGATAAACCGATACGCTGTGGCAGGCTGTATGCCTGACGTCACCTTTCTCATGAGAGTTCCGCCCGAAACGGGAAGCGGCAGAATAGAGGGAAGGGAAAAGGACAGGATCGAAATGGAGTCGGACGCCTTTCACACGGAGGTTTACAGAGGCTATGAAGCTCTGGCAGAGCGGTGGCCTCAGAGAATAGTAAGCGTGGACGCTTCAGGCTCCGTGGACGATATAGAAAAGACTATAAGAGGGTATATGAAAGGGATTTTGGATATATAAGAATGCTTTTTATCAACAATAAAGAAAACAGAAGGCTTACAGAAAGACTGGAAAGAGCCGTAAGGGACGAGGCCGTATCTCACGCCTATATATTTGAAGGTCCTGTAAACGCTGAAAAAAGAAAATTTGCGGACAGCTTTATTAAAGGAATGCTGTGTCCGAAAAAGCTGGGGGAAAACTGCGGAGAGTGTCCTATATGCGACAAGATAGATCATGGCAATCATGAGGATATAATGTATGTTTCCAAAAGCGGGGAAACCGTAAAGGACGCGCAGATAACGGAGGCGCAGGAAAGACTCAGGACAAAGCCTGTGGGGGACAGGAACGTGGTGGTTGTCGAAGACGCCGACACTATGACTCTCAGAGCTCAGAACAGGCTGCTGAAAACACTGGAGGAGCCTCCGGGAGAGGCTGTGATAATACTTCTTTCCGAGAATATGGAAAATCTCACACAGACGGTACAGTCGAGGTGCGTCAAATACAGAATTAATTATTTTGGCTCGGAAGGCTATGATTTTATGATGGACAAGGCAAGAAAAACAGCTGACATGGCCCTCAGAGGAGCGCCCTTTTATGCCCTGAAGGATGAAACCGGAGATGTGACTAAAAACAGAAGAGATGCCGAGGCCTTTCTTGAAAGTCTCCAGAACGTGTACAGGGAGATGCTTTTAAGAGGCGAACAGGGCATAGCTGTTTACAAAAACGAGGATATAGCCGAAAACGTATATGCTGTGGAAGCAGCCAGAAGGCAGATGAAGCAGGGCGTCGCGGCAGCATATGCCGTAAAGGGCTTACTTTTGAAAATCGGAGGTTAGAATATAATGACAAGTGTTGTAGGCGTTAAGTTTAAAGACGCGGGAAAGGTTTACTACTTCAGCCCGGGAGACGTGGAAGCGGAGCCGGGAGACAATGTAATAGTGGAGACTGCCAGAGGACTGGAGTTCGGCAGAGTTACAATGGGAAGGATGGAAGTAGCGGATGAGGAAATCGTATCTCCTCTTAAGAGCATAATAAGAAGGGCTACTGAAAAGGACTGCAGGAGACATAAGGAGAACCTGGCCAAGAAGGAGAGAGCCCTTGAAATATGCCAGGAAAAAATAGAGGCTCATGGGCTTGAAATGAAGCTGATAGACGTGGAATACACCTTTGACAACAGCAAGGTGGTTTTCTACTTTACCGCGGAAGGCAGAGTGGACTTCAGGGAGCTGGTAAAGGACCTGGCCTCTGTTTTCAGGATGAGAATAGAGCTGAGACAGATTGGCGTTCGCGATGAGGCGAAGATGCTTGGCGGCGTAGGCAACTGCGGCAGAGGCCTGTGCTGCAGCACATGGCTTTCGGATTTTCAGCCCGTGTCCATAAAAATGGCCAAGGTGCAGAATCTTTCTCTCAATCCTTCAAAGATATCAGGAATTTGCGGCAGACTCATGTGCTGCCTCAAGTTTGAAAACGATGTGTACACAGCCCTGAAAAAGGGAATGCCTCAGACGGGAGAGCGGATAAAAACCCCCGATGGAATGGCTGTGGTTACAGATGTGAATATACTTGAGAACATAATAAAAACAAGACTTGTACTTGAAGAGGGGTCAAAGGAAAAGAACATAGAGGAAAAGCTCAGCACTGAGTTTTACTGCTACGGCAAGGAGGAAATAAAGAGGCTTGGCAAAAAGGATGGCGGCAAGGGCAGAAAGAAAAGAGATGACGATCTGTCGGAGCTTGACGGCGAGCTGCTTAAGGAAATAAAGGAGCTTATGAAGGACTGAAGATTTTATGAAGACGGAAGAAATAGGTTTCGGAGGACTTAAGCTTATCCAGGATGATGAAGGTTTCAAATACGGAATCGACGCTGTAATTCTCGCGGATTTTGCCTTCTCCATATTTCCCGGGGCCGAACGAATAGTGGATCTTGGTACGGGAAACGGAATAATCCCCCTTATACTGAGCCACAAGAACAGAAAGGCTCTGCTTACGGGAGTTGAGATACAGGAGAGCGCTGTAAAAAGCGCGGTGGAAAGCGTCAGAATAAACGGACTGGAAGGAAGAATAGAAATCATCAGAGCAGATGTAAATGAAGCGGGGAGCAGGCTGCCGGGACATGAAGCGGACGCGGTAACCTGCAATCCTCCTTACGTGGCCAGAGGCGGGGGAATGGCAGGCAGTCTCAGCGGTAAATATATCGCAAGGCATGAGACGACGGCTGAGCTTACCGACTTTGTAAAGGCGGCCGCCTGGGCGCTGAAGGACAGAGGGCATTTTTTCATGGTTCACAGACCGTCAAGGCTGGTGGATGTATTCTGCGCCTGCAGAAAAGAAGGCCTTGAGCCTAAGGATATAAGGCTTGTATGTCCCAGGCGGGGAGAGGCTCCCAATATAGCCCTTATCCACTGTGTGGCGGGCGGAGGAAGAGAGCTCAGGTTTATGAAGGAGCTGGCCGTCTACGACAATAAGGGTAAATATACAGACGAAATAGAAAGAATATATGAGCGGGAAAGCTCTATATTATGAGACAGATGTAGACGGATGCCAGTATACCGGCAGCATATCCTATGAGACCTGCCGCAAAGGCGTGTCTCATTTTTTTTACGGAGGTGACCCCGAAATAGAGGGCGAGAACGTAGAAAACCGTTTCACAGCTGCCTGCCATTACGGCGGCGGCTCTGCCGGCGAAGGAATCGGGTCCCGCCTCCTCCATTATGGATTCCACCACAGCCAGGGAGCCGCTTCCTGAAACGGGACGCAGAATTATGAGCGGAATAAGCTCCTCGGGTATGGCGAAAAGACGAAAAACGGGCTGAACCAGCTTCTCTGTAAAATCCATTGCGCCCGATGAGGTAAGGGCCTCAATGGCAACGAATATTCCCAGAATGAAGGGGAGGATGTCAACGGCGGTTTTAAGGCCTTCCCGGGCGCCCTCTATGAAGACGTCATATATGGGGATTCTGCTTTTTATACCCCAGATGAGTATAACTGTTATTACAGCAGGTAAAAATACCATTGAAAAAGCGCTGAGGATATCAGACATGGGACTGCCTTCTTTCAAATATTCTGCAGACCCATACTGAAACAATCATGGATATAAGGCCCGCCCCTATGGAAGGAAGGATTATATCCTCGGGAGAGGCGGAGCCCAGATCGCTTCTTATTTTCATAATGGTTACGGGAACAAGCTGTATCATGGACATGGAAAGGGCTATGAACATGCACATGGTATTGCTGGCGTAGGGAGAATGGCCGTTTTCCTCGTCTAAAAGCTCCATGGCCTTAAGTGAAAACACAGTCGCGCTGTTCCCTGCGCCGAAAATATTAGCGGTAAAGCTCATTATCATCATGGCTATGGTGGATCGGTTTTTTTCTTCAGGAAAGAGAAATCTCATGAGAGGGCCGGCGGCCTTTGATATCCCTGAAATGAGACCGGATTTTTCGGCAATTTTCATGAGTCCGCTCCATACGGCCATTATCCCGGCGAGCCCCAGTATAAACTGAAGGGCCTCTGTGCTGCTGTTCATAAGTCCTTCGGTGAATTCAGATGCTTTTCCTCCAATAAGGGAAAACATTATTCCAAACAGGAGCATGGCTCCCCATATATAGTTCATCATAAAAAAACACCCCCAGGTAAAAATATGAACTAAAACGAAAAATATGTTGAAGAAATTACCATTATATGTGATAATAAAAAAAGATAACATTGGAGGAATCTGATATGAATGTTACCATAGATGTGAAGATACTGGCATTTGTTCTGGTGGCAATTGCCCTGATAGTGCTTATAATTTACTGTGTCAAGCTGCTGAAAAGGCTGATAGTGACAGTAGATCATACAAATAAAATTCTGAAGGACGTGGAGGATATAACGGAAATAGCGGCAAAGAGAAGCAGGGTTGTGGACGGTATAGTCGATAATATAGCGGAATCGGTAGAATCAATATCCGACGCGGTTAAGGGAAATCAGAATATCTTTACGGCAGTGTCATCTGTAATAAAGGCGGCGGCGGCAGTAAAAAATGCGATGTCAAAGGATGATGATCCCCAGGGTTAAGGATTACCCGGCGGAAATAATGATGAAAGGAGTTTCACATGAAAGCGACAGGAATCGTTAGAAAAGTTGATGAACTGGGAAGGATAGTATTGCCGATAGAGCTTAGAAGGACACTGAATATTGAAATCAAAGATCCGCTTGAAATATATGTAGACGGTGAGTCGATAATGCTTAAAAAATATCAGCCGGCATGTGTCTTTTGCGGAAGTTCCGACAATATAAAACAGGTTCACGGAAAAAACGTATGCCAGAAGTGCATAGATGAGCTTCGAAATCTTTAGAGCGTATAAATAGAAAACAAGAGCCCGGCTTCTGAAAGGCGCCGGGCTTTTTGCTTGCCGTGACTGAGGCCTGGCAGCTATATAAAAAACAGAAAACGGGCAATAATAAAAAAGGAAGAGGCGCCGGCAATATGTTTTGCTCCCCCTTATGTGTAAAACTTCAGGAGCCTCTTCCTTTTTATACTTCGATATATTAAGGCCGGTGAGTCTGCCTCCTTATTTCCGTTCCTTCAACGACCCATTCTTCATATACTCTCCAGCGGCCGTCGATTTTCTTAAGAGTAAGCTCACAGATGGAATAGGAGGGAACTCCATCTTTGCCAAGCCATTTTCCCGTAGGAGGGCCGTCCTTGCTCCAGCCGGAGTTTTCAAGTCCTATTATGGAGGACTGTCCGAAGTGATAGCCTTCCTCCTCGCTTCCCTCGACTATTATGTCCACAAATTCGTTGACCTGATCGGGATAGGCGCAGACAGCGGCAAGGGTAGAGGCTATGGTAGCCTGAAAGCCGACGGAGGTAAAGCCGTTTTCACCGTGAAAGACCGTTTGATCGCAGTAAAATTTACTTACGGCGCCTATACATTTGTATTCCCATATCCATCTGGTATACTTGATGAACAGCTCAGCGACTTCCTCGGGAAGCTTAAGCTCACAGCTTCTTACGTAATCTTCAAGCGCTCTTCTTTTCTCTGTTCGGTCAGGCGCACTGGTAGGAACTACCGGTGATTTGCTTAAATCTAACATTATTTATCCTCCTCGATTAAAATAAAAGCTAAGTCAGGTACATTATGACCTTCGATTATGTTAAACAGCAAAAACTGTG
>DVMP01000145.1 GCA_018714925.1 Candidatus Allocopromorpha excrementigallinarum | reverse complement strand
AGGATAACATAAAAAAGTGTATCTGAAAAAGTACAATATGTGGTATATTTATATGTAGATGACAATATGGATGACAATATATGTATTTTTAGTAAGAAAGCAGGGTGTATGTTAAGATGAAAAACGGTTTTACGGTCAAAGGCTCAGTTGAAAAGATCATCGTTGAAAACAAGCTTTATGAAATACTTATAGGAGGCTGCAGCGATGGTCTCATACTTGTGGACAGGAACACCTGTAAAATATTAGTAATAAATGACAACGCCAGGACCTTTCTCGATATGAGAAAGGATGACAAGCCGGGAAAGATAACGGAAATTTTAAGCGATGATCAGGTTAAGGACCTTCTTGAGGAAAAATCATTTAACGCGGATATTATGGGAATGCCCCTGAAGCTTTCGGCGGCCTCCCGCGGTGATTATCTCTGGATCTTCGTGGCAAATTATACGGATGTCATGAAGGAAAAGAACCTTTCACAGAAGGCTCTGAGGCTGAATCAGGAGCTGATAAACACCTTTAACGAATACGGCGATGATACTCTCATGATAACAGACGGGAAGGGCATCATTGAATTCGCGGGAGAGAAAATAGCCGAGACCTGCGACGTATCGCCGGAGTTTTTTCTGGGAAAGAGCGTTTACGATATGGAAAGACAGGGTCTCTTTAAGCCTTCCGTAACCGTTAAGGTGCTGGACAGCGGCCAGCCGCAGGCAGTGGTTCAGAAAACCTGCACGGGAGAAGAGGTCGTCGCTGTAGGCGCGCCTATGACTGACAGCTCGGGCAATATAGAAAAGATTGTGTCCGTAACGAGAAATTTCTCCACCCAGATTAAAGTCACCAGAATGATTTCAGAGCTGAAGGAAAGGCTCGTACTCGATAAAAACGACAGACTCAATGAAAAGGGCAGCATTATTACATGTAACGACCAGATGTTTGAGATAAAGACACTTGTCAATATGATAGCCGATACAAAGGCTACAGTTCTCATAACAGGCGAGACGGGCACGGGAAAAGAAATGGTGGCGAGATATATATACAGTCTCAGCGACAGGGACAAAATGCCTTTCATAAAGGTTAACTGCGGGACCATATCTCATTCCATAGTTGAATCGGAGCTTTTCGGATATGAGGAGGGATCCTTTACAGGAGCCAGCAAGGGAGGCAAAATAGGACTTATAGAAGCAGCCAACGGGGGTACTCTTTTCCTTGACGAGATAAGCGAGCTACCTATAGAGCAGCAGGTAAAGCTCCTCCATGTACTGCAGGAAAAGATGCTCATAAGAGTAGGCGGGACCGAGTCCATAGACCTGGATATAAGGATAATCGCGGCTACCAATAAGGATCTTGAGGAGGAGGTAAAGCTTGGGAATTTCAGAGAAGACCTCTACTACAGACTCAACGTTATCCCTATAAACATACCGCCTCTGAGAAAGCGCAAGGAGGACATACCCCTTCTTTCAAAGCATTTTTTCAAGAGATTCTGCGATATGTACGGCAAGGACATGCAGATGTCAAACAGCGTTATCGGCGCCTTTGAACAGTACCATTGGCCGGGAAATATAAGGCAGCTTGAAAACACCATAGAGCGTCTTGTGCTTACTGTTCCAAAGCCTATAATAACCGTGGATGACCTTCCGAGGATGATACATCCTGACGACAGCGACGGACAGGCTGTAAAGGTGGAAAGAATAATAAAGCTGGATGACGCCGTGAGGCTGCTGGAAAAGGAGCTTATAAAAATGGCTCTGGAGGAGTACGGAACGACGGTTAAAGCCGCGGAAGCTCTGGGTATAAACCAGTCGACCGTATCACGAAAAATGGCTCAGTACAACCTGAAGCAATAAATGAAACATGTTTTCTCAATAATGAGAAGTTGAATTGAAAACTTGTAATCCAAAAGGGATTAGGATAAAATTAAATTGTTACTTATGTTGATGAATCAAGTATGTGATTATGGAGGTTATTATGTTAAGAGAAGCTTTACCAAAAATCGTGACTGAAACCCTGCCGGGTCCTAAAGCCAAGGCTGTCCTGGACAGAAGAGCAAAGGCTATGCCGGACGCCATCAAGAGCGTATATCCATGCGTTATAGAAAGAGGCGAGGGCGCTATGTTTGAGGACGTTGACGGCAATATCTTCCTGGACTGGGTAGGCGGCGTAGGCGTACTGAACATAGGATACAGCAATCCTGATCTTATAGACGCGGTAAAGACCCAGTCGGAAAAGTATTTCCACGCTATGATGAACATCACTACTCATGAAAGATACATAGAACTGGCCGAGAGAATGAACGAAATCGTTCCGGTAAAGGGAGACACAAAGAAGACGATGTTTGCCAACTCCGGAGCCGAGGCTGACGAGAACGCTGTAAAAATCGCCAAGAGCTACACAGGAAGACCTAACATCATAGTATTTACAGGCGCTTTCCACGGAAGAACCCAGATGACTATGGCAATGACGGCTAAGAAGGCCTATGCCATAGGAATGGGACCTTTCCCTGACGGTATATACAGAGCTGAATTCCCTAACCTCTACAGAAGACCTGAAGGAATGAGCGAAGAGGAAGCTATACAGTACTATGTAGACAAGCTGGAAGAGGTATTTATCGAGGCGACTCCGAAGGAATACACAGCGGCCATCGTATTTGAGCCTGTACAGGGAGAGGGCGGATTCATTCCTGCTCCTATCGAATGGGTAAAGGCTGTAAGAAAGATATGCGACGAAAGCGGCATCCTCATGATCTGCGACGAGGTACAGAGCGGCTGGGGAAGATCGGGAAGACTTTTCGCTTCAGAGTACTTCAAGGAAGCGGGATGCGCTCCTGACATAATGACTACAGCCAAGTCAATAGCCGGAGGACTTCCTCTGTCAGCCGTTACCGCCAGCACTGAGATCATGGACGGCGTAACGGGCGGCACCATAGGCGGCACCTTCTGCGGAAACCCTGTAGCCTGCGCGGCGGCTATGAAGGTTATCGACGTAATGACTAAGGAAGATTATCCTGCGAAGGCCATTGCCATAGCCAACAAGCTTACTGAAGCAGCCAAGGGATGGGCTGAGAAGTATGAATGTATAGGCGACATCAGAGGAATGGGCGCGATGCTTGGTATAGAGTTTGTAAAGGACCGCAAGACCAAGGAGCCTGACGCTGACATCGTAGCGAGAATAGTAGACGAAGCCGTTCAGCACGGTCTCGTAATGGAAGCCGCCGGAACCTACAACAACGTAATAAGATTCCTCTGCCCTCTCTGCGTTACAGACGCTCAGATGGACGCGGGTATCGAAATATACGAGAACGCCATCAAGGCATGCATAAAATAGCATACGGCTTCTGAGAAGCAAATAATATAATCAGAACAAAATAAAAATAGGTTCGCTTTAACGGGTTAAAGCGAACCTATTTTTGTCAGCCGGTATTATTCCATGAGTATTCCCAGCTCCCTCAGGGCGTTTTTTATCATTTGGAAAACAGCTTCATCCTTACAGCCTATGCTGTGGAGATGGGCCCCTCCTGTGAGAGTGCTTATGGGAGCCGAGTTTCTTTCATTTTCAACCTTTTCCATGAAACGGTCAACATCGTATCTTGAGGAAAGATCAAGCTTTCCCGAAAGCTCGCCGTATATGGCGTGCTCAATGGTCACATCTATTACAGTGGCTCCAAAATCCACAATGGTATAAAGCTCGGGCCGCAGCTGTTCTTTGGTGTGCCTGCAGGCGATCATCCCGGTAAAGGGAAAATCCTTCTTTTTGGAAAGCTCAAGTATATATCCCCTGGGCGTAGCCAGTATTTCCCGGCCGGAGGCCCGAAGTATGGCGACGTCGCCTACTATGATCTGACGGCTTACGGAAAGCTCTCCGGCCAGGCTTGAGGCGCTGACAGGCGAGTGGGCCTTTTCCAGAGCCGATATTATATACTGCCTGCGTTCTTCCGCTGATCTTTCTCTGTCCATTAAGGACACCTCCTTATAAAATATTATATATGATAACACAGTAAACCCGTAAGAGCAAATATTATATTGATATGTGTCTTGACACCAATACATACACTCTGTTACAATCAGAACAGTTGATTTGAAGGAGAAAGGAAAGGACAATGGAAGAAAAAGCAACGCAGGAAAAAAAGGAGAGCTTTCTTAAAAGAAAGGACATAGAAATATCGGCCAAAAGATATCTTCAGGACGCTTTGTCTGCCATGGCTCTGGGGCTGTTTGCGTCCCTGCTCATAGGCGTCATATTTGATACCATAGGAGAGCAGTCGGCCAACCTCTTTGGGGACAACCCTGTGTCATCATTTTTTGTTGAAGTGGGAGCCGAGGCTCAGGCCTATATGGGAGCGGCCATAGGAATAGCCGTGGCCTGGGGTCTTAAGGCGCCGCCTCTGGTAATGTTTACAAGCGTAGTAACGGGAATGATGGGCGCTACCATGACGGGATTCGGCATAGAGGTGGCCGGAGGACCGGCCGGAGCATTTATAGCCGTAGCCCTTGGAGTTGAGTTTGGAAAAGCCGTTTCAAAAGAAACTAAAGTTGACATACTGGTGACTCCTGCTGTAACATTAATAACAGGAGCCATAGGGGCCAAGCTCATCGGCCCTCTCATAGGATGGCTCATGATAAAGCTGGGAGATTTAATAATAACGGCGACAGAGTGGCAGCCTTTCATATTCGGCATAGTAATATCCGTAATAGTGGGGCTTGTGCTTACAGCCCCTATATCAAGCGCCGCACTGTGTATTATGCTTGACCTTTCGGGACTCGCGGCAGGCGCCGCCACAGTAGGCTGCTGCGCCCAGATGGTGGGATTCGCCGTGGCAAGCTACAGAGAAAACGGAGTAGGAGGACTTGTGGCTCAGGGAATAGGAACCTCCATGCTGCAGGTGTCCAACATACTCAAGAACCCGTGGATACTGGTTCCCGCCACTCTGGCCGGAGCCATAGTGGGACCTATTTCCACCTGTGTTCTCAAAATGACAAATATACCTGTAGGAGCAGGTATGGGAACATCAGGCCTCGTAGGGCAGATAGGAACCTTTACGGATATGGGCTTTACTCTTGATACTCTGTGGAAGGTTCTGCTGGTACAGATATTTCTCCCGGCGCTGCTGGCCTTTGTAATAGACAGGCTTCTGAGAAAAGCCGGGAAGATTAAAGATGGAGACTATAAACTGGATCTGTAAGAAAGAACAGTGGGAAAAGGCTGTGGATTTCCACGGCCACGTATGCGGAGGCCTCGCTCTGGGAGTGAGAGCTGCCGTTGAGGCCCAGCGAAGGCTGAGGATAGAAAGAGCCGAGGATGAAGAAATAGTATGCATTACGGAAAACGACGCCTGCTGTGTAGACGGCATACAGGCGATTCTCGGTTGCACTGTAGGAAAGGGAAATCTCATATACAGGGGGACGGGAAAGCTGGCCTTCAGCTTTTTCGACAGGAGAAGGAATATAAGCTTCCGCCTTGCGGCAAAGGATAAAAAGGAAGACCTTCATGGAGAGGAGTACATAGACTACGTTATGTCAGCTCCTCTGGAAGAGATATTCACCGAGGGAAAGCCTCGGGCCGGGATGCCGGAGCCTGCCAGACACATGGCTTCGGTAAAATGTCAGATATGCGGTGAAGCTGCTCCGGAAAGCCGGATAAGGGTAATGGATGGAAAGCTGGTATGTCTGGACTGCCTCGGCCCGGTTCACAGAGAAAGAGGATGGGACCGGCTTTAGGTATGACATACATGAAACCGGATAAAAAGGCGGTAAAGGCCTGGAGACTGGGCCGTCTCATATCTTTTGCGGCAATTCTCGCGGCAGCTCTGGGAAGTCTGGCGGTATATTTTTTCCTTCCGGAGGCGAGAGATGTTTTTAAGTGGATACTGCCGGGAACAGGTCTGCTGGCTTTGTACAAGCTGGCAGGTCTTTTCGTGTATCCGGCCATAGAGTACAGGCAGTGGGCCTATATGATAACAGATGAGAAGGTGGAGATAATACACGGGATATTCTATATAACAAGGGACGTAATCCCTGTTGTCAGGATACAGAATATAACCGTAAAGCAGGGCCCCATTTACAGAAGATACGGTCTTTACACGGTGGAAATCGCTCTTGCCAGCGGCACCTTTCAGATTGTGGGGCTTACCGGAGAAACAGCCGATGAAATAGCGGAGGCTGTGAGGGAGAAGCTTTACAGCCGTCTGGAAAAGGAGGGAAACCGCTGACATGCTTTTCGGACCACAGAGAGGAAGCTTTTTCACAGTATTTGACAGATTTGCCGAGACCTTCGGCCTCCCCATAGCCGTAGTGGCCATTGCGCTTATATTCGGGAACATGCAGGCCCTGCTGGAAAATTCCTTTATACTGGCTGTAACTCTCATTGCGCCGGCAAGGAGGCTTTTCTCATACTTTTTCACCTATTATTCTGTAGATGAGGAGAAGTTTCACGTAAGAAGCGGTCTCCTCAACAAAAAGAACCTGGAGATTCCTCTTGACAGCATAACCTCGGTGGATTTTACACAGAACATAATATTCCAGTGGGCGGACGTTTACGGCGTAAGAGTGGACAACGCCAGCAGCTACGGAGGAAACGGCACGGGAAAGGTATCTCTGGCCCTAAAAAGGCAGGAGGCGGAAAGACTGAAGGCAATACTTCTTTCCAAAAGCCGCGGAGGAAAGAGATCAGAGGAAAAGAGGGGAGAAGCCGTAAGGGTTCCCGTCGCTAATATTATAGCCATGGGGGCGCTGCAGACAAAGGGCAGCGGCCTGGCTCAGATAATATCGGTAATAACCGTGGTTTACGGAATAGTCAGCATAGCCTTTGAAAGGGGCCTGGGAATAGAAGATGAGCTGACGGGTCTTATTGCGGATATGCCGGGAATATGGACAGCCTGCGCGGCAGCGGCGGCCTTTTTTGTCATATCAGCCGTACTGGGAGCGTTTTTCGCTGTAATAAAGTATTACGGCTTTACCATAAGAGACGGCGGAAGCTCTGTTCTCATTGAATACGGACTTTTCACAAAGAAAAACTATTCTCTGATGAAGGAAAAGATATCAGGAGTGGAGTTTGTCCAGTCCATGTCAATGCGAGCCGTGAAAAAAGGATATCTCAATGTTATGGCTGTGGGATACGGCGATACGGAAAACACGGAAAAGGCCATGATGTATCCATTAATAGGCGAGGAGGAGTGGGAGGCCTTCGCGGCATCCTACATACCGGCAGCAGCCTTCAGCGAAAAAGGCGACAGGCCTTTAAAGGGCAGTATAAGGTATTTTTTCATATGTCCGAGATTTATTATATATTTTACGGCAGCTGCGGGAGCCCTTATCTGTGAAAAAATATGGAAGGTTACGGAAGCCGCTCCCATGGAGCTCAGCTGGATATGGATACTGGCGGCTGCGGGAGCCCTGCTTGCGGTTCTTTCTGTTCTGACCGAATACAGAAATACATTCATGGCTTCCGATGGAGAAAACATAAGCCTTGTGACGGGAGGGTTCACCAGAACGAAAACCGTAATAAAGACCAAAATGATAGAATCCGTAAGCGACAGCGGGAGTCTCCTTAAAAGGAGGAAGGGCACGGTTTCCGTAAAGCTGGGAATTATGGCTCCCATGACGGATATGTCAAAGGTTATCAGAAATATGCCCCACGGGGCTTTTGAAAAGGTAAAAAAGGTGATACACTACTGAGGCACGGCAGTGCGGAAAAGATATTTTACGGAGGAGCGTATATGAGAATAGCTGTTGTAGACGGACAGGGCGGAGGAATAGGAAGAGCTATAGTTGAAAAGGTGAGAAAAGAGATACCGGACGCGGAAATTACGGCTCTTGGCACCAATTCCGCCGCTACGGGCCAGATGCTCAAGGGCGGAGCCGGCGAGGGGGCCACAGGGGAGAACGCCATAGTCCATAATATGAAGCAGGTTGATGTGGTAATGGGAGTCATAGGAATACTTAACGCCAATTCCATGATGGGAGAGCTGACCCCGGCCATGGCATCGGCCATAGGAGGAAGCAATGCCTATAAGATACTCCTTCCCGTAAACAGGTGCAGCATTCATGTGGTGAGTGTGGAAAGCATGTCTCTGGGAGAGCATATAGAAAATGCCGTAAAAGAGCTTAAAAGATATATGGGGAAATGAAAATGTCCGGAGGACCGTCTGTAAAGGCCTTCCGGACATTCATTCATTTAAATGAGATCCTTAAACTTAAAGGAAGCTCTTCCTTCGGCGTAATCGGCCACGATCTGTCCTTCGCCGCGAAGAGTGTATTTATATGTCACCAGGCCGTCAAGACCTACAGGCCCTCTGGCGTGGATTTTTCCGGTGCTTATGCCTACCTCGGCGCCGAAGCCGTACCTGAAGCCGTCGGCAAATCTGGTGGAGCAGTTGAGATATACTCCCGCGGAATCCACAAGAGAAAGGAATTTATCGGCGGAATCTCTGTCCTCTGTGATTATGCAGTCTGTATGGTGAGAGCCGTATCTGTTTATATGGTCTATGGCCTCGTCTATATCCTCAACTGTCTTTATGGAAAGTATGTAGTCGAGATATTCGGTGCTGAAATCTTTTTCGTCGGCATGTTCGCAGGAAATAAGGGAGGCGCATGTTTCATCGCCTCTGTATTTTATAGCGCTTCCCGAAGCCTCAGCGAGAGCCGGTATAAGAACATCGGCTATGTCCCTGTGAACAAGAAGGGTTTCCACGGCATTGCAGGCTGCCGCGTACTGAGTCTTTGAGTCTATTATTACAGGCACGGCCTTTTCTATGCTGGCGGCCGCGTCAACGTATATATGACATATACCGTCAGCATGACCCATTACGGGGATCTTGGAGTTGTCCATTATGTACTGTACAAACTGATTGGAGCCTCTCGGTATGAGGAGATCCACGTAATCGTGGCACTTGAGAAGCTGGTCTATATCCGTTCTGTCCTCTATGAGAAAGGCGAAGCTTTCAGGCATTCCCGCCTCCAGAGCGGCCTTGTATATTATGTCAAAGAGAATCCTGTTGCTGTTTCCCGCTTCACTTCCTCCCTTGAGAATAACGCAGTTTCCGCTCTTTACACAGAGGGCCGCTATCTGAACAAGGGCGTCGGGCCTTGACTCGAATATAACGCCGATGACCCCTATGGGACACGTGGTCTTTGTGAGAACAAGGTCTGTATCAAGCTCCCTTTTCAGAAGGACTCTGAAAAGAGGATCCTCAAGCTCAATGAGATCGCGGATGCCGCTGATGCAGGTTTCCAGCTTATGCTGGTCAAAGAGGAGCCTCTTTACTATGGGACCGGGAAGGCTGTTTTCTTCCGCTGCCGCAAGATCCCTCCCGTTGGCGGCGAATATTTCCTCTCTGCGCTCCTCAAGAGCGTCCGCTATGGCCGAGAGGGCGCGGTTTCTTGTTTCCTCGGGAAGGGAGGCGGCGGTGAAGCTGCTTTCCTTTACCCTTTTGATACTGTCAGTAAAGTCCATTTTAAATTATCCTTTCTAAAAAATTTTCTGTAAAAGCTTTAATGAAATGATTTATTTCCATATAGTTCCTTCCCTCCTGACCTTCGAGAACGAGAAATCCGCTGGCAAAGGCGGGATATTTCTCAAAGGCGGAGGTATCCATGGCGAGAGCATCAAGATCCGCTATAACCATGCCTCTGTTTCGTATGACAGGCAGCCTTATGGTAAATGAGCGGGACCTCCTTTCAAATCTCGCTTCAACGGGCTGCCCCTCAAGGGAAAAGCTCATGTACTCCATGTCAGCGGCCCTCTGGATACCCGACACAACGAGAAAATCCTTTTCCAGGAGGATTTTTGTCACAGTAAGGGGTCCCGCGGGAAAGCCGAGATGGAACATGGCCCTGTGAAAATCGCTTTTGGTCACAACCTTTATGAGACGGGCAAGCTGGAGTATATCGTCGCTGTTATGAAGGAGTATGCTCCTTTCAAGGGCAGGATCCCTTTCCTTCTCGTAGGCGGCGTAAAGCTCCACGCTTTGGGCTCCGGATATTTCGTCGGACCTGCTCTGCCACAGCCCCATGTAGCTTTCAACGGTCTTCTGCTTGAGATTGGGGACGAATTTTTTTAAAGGAGAATGGCCGTTTAATACAAGATACAGGTCCAGATTGTAAACGGGAGGAAACGGCTCTCTGATTCCGTATTTTAACAGGCGTTTTTGTATAAAGGGCATATCGAAATGCCTGCCGTTATATGTAACAACCATATCAAAGGCCTTCAGCTCCCTGTAAAAGCCTGTAAGGGCTTCCTCCTCCTCGCCTCTGCTTTCGGCGAAAAACTGATGGAGAGAGCCTTCTGAGGTATCGTAAAGGCCGCCCAGTATAAATTTGTTCAGGGAAGGATTGAG
>DVMP01000144.1 GCA_018714925.1 Candidatus Allocopromorpha excrementigallinarum | reverse complement strand
TGTAACCATTGCAATTACAGGCTTTATTGGCGGAGAAGGTGGGATTCGAACCCACGTGCCCTTGCGGACAACCGCATTTCGAGTGCGGCTCGTTATGACCACTTCGATACTTCTCCTCGTTGATTTTTCGCCGTCTGTTTCTACTTCCGCTTTTTCCGGGCTTTCCTTTTCCGGAAACTTTTGGGCAGAACTTTTTGGCAGAACTCACATTTTTTAAATTTTTTGTTTCGCTATAACCGTTGAAATCACTGGATTTCTTTCAGACATAACTGCCAGTCACCGATTCGATTTCGAGTGCGGCTCGTTATGACCACTTCGATACTTCTCCCCAATATTTGATTTTCACATCCGGCTTTCTTCAATACCGGCGTTTTCTAGTATACCTTAAAACCTTCCTTCGCGCAAGAGGCTCCCTCAACATTGCCCCTTAAAAAATCTCTCCCTCATGCCGCTGCCTGCCTTCCCTTCAGGCAGGCCCCTCCGGTACAATGAATCTGAATGCGTCTTTTATTACACTAAATTCCACACTTTCCTGACTTGTAATCTCCCCGTCGGTACACAGCCTCATATATCTGTCCTTTGCCCTTATGGTAAGTGTTTTTTCCCTGGAATACCTTATAACCTTCTTTTCCCTCATCTCTCTGTTTTCCAGATGGGTTCCTTTGGAATAGCTGGGAAAAAGCCTTATGAAAAACCTCCTGGTCACATTCTTTACAACGCTTACATCCATAAGTCCGTCGTCAAGGCGGCAGTAAGGAACGCCTTTAACCCCTCCTCCGCAGTAGCAGCCGTTGGCTACAGCCACCAGGAGAATACGCCCGTCCACAGGAGGGCCGGACGCATACTCTATTCTCAGATTGGCGCCTCTCTTTTCCACGAGAATTATAAATACAGATACAAGATACGCCAGTGATCCCCTGAGAAAGGGCAGTTTCTTTATTCTCGCCGTAAGATCCACCACATTGCAGTCAAAGCCTATATTAAACATATTGGCGCACAGGCCCTTTGTTTCCCTTCCGTCACATACAGCCCTGTATTCTATAAGATCGCTGTACCTGGACTTTCCCTTCATCTGCCTCTTTATATTCAGAAAATCTGAAACCATCCCGTAATTACGTATGTAATCATTGCCTGTTCC
Source organism: Candidatus Allocopromorpha excrementigallinarum (assembly GCA_018714925.1). Taxonomy (GTDB): domain Bacteria; phylum Bacillota; class Clostridia; order Peptostreptococcales; family Anaerovoracaceae; genus Lentihominibacter; species Lentihominibacter excrementigallinarum. The sequence continues at coordinate 1,678 of DVMP01000144.1, read as the reverse complement.
CAGAGGTACGGCCCCGATCTCCGCGTTTTCATATCCAAAGGCCCCGTTAACCACCTCGTTTATGGTGCCGTCCCCGCCGCAGGCGTATATTCTCACAGCCTCTCCCCTTGATGCAAGGCCTTCACAAAGCCGTCGCACGTAGTTTTCACCGTCTTTGGGCGCCTTTGTTCTGTAGATCTCATACTCCTCGCCCAGCTCCGCGGCAGCCGCTTTTATCTCCCTCTCCATTTTCTCTTCCTTTTTTCTCTTGCAGGAGGCGGGATTCACTATAAAAATATGTTTCATCAAGAAATTCCCTTCCGTATTATTCCTTTTAAAAATACCATATATAGGATATAATAAGCTATAGTAAATTGAATATTTAACATAAAAATCAGCAAAAAAGGAGGCATAAATGGACGCGAGAATAGAAAAACTGGCAGATCTTCTTGTAAACTACTCCTGCGATATTAAGGAAAAGGATAAAATCCTCATAAGCTATGAGGGAGAGTGCTGTAAGGAGCTTGTCAGACAGATAATAAAAAAGGTTTACGCCGCCGGAGGTATGCCCTACGTGGAAATAAGAGACTCCGCAATAACCCGTGAAATACTCCTCGGCGCATCACAGGAGCAGACAGAGTTTTCAGCTCAGTGCCAGCTTGCCCGAATGAAAGGTATGCAGGCCTATATTGCCATCCGTGCCGGAAGCAACACTGCCGAGCTTTCCGATGTTCCTTCGGAAAAACTTAACATGTACAATAAAATAACAGGCCCTGTCCTTGATTACAGGGTAAACGAGACTAAGTGGGTGGTTTTACGATACCCTAACAGCTCCATGGCACAGCTGGCCAACACCAGTCTTGAAGCCTTTGAGGACTTTTATTTCAACGTATGCACCCTTGACTACGCTAAAATGAGCAGAGCCATGGACTCCCTTGTAAAGGTTATGGAAAGCACAGACAAGGTGCGCATAAAGGGCCCGGGCACTGATCTCACCTTTTCCATCAAGGGGCTTCCCGCTGTAAAATGCAGCGGTGAGAGAAACATTCCCGACGGAGAGGTCTACACGGCTCCCGTAAAGGACTCTGTAAACGGCATCATCTCCTACAACACACCGTCTGAGGAGCAGGGCTTTACCTTTGAGAACATAGTCTTCGAAATAAAAGACGGAAAGATAATAAAGGCCTCTTCAAATGATGACAGAAGAATAAACCAGCTCCTTGACACTGATGAGGGAGCCAGGTATTTCGGCGAGTTCGCCCTGGGAGTTAACCCTTATATCCTAAATCCCATGAAGGATACCCTCTTTGACGAGAAGATATCCGGAAGCTTCCATCTCACTCCGGGGGCCTCCTATGAGGACGCCTTTAACGGCAACAAATCCGCGGTTCACTGGGATCTTGTAATGATACAGCGGCCTGAATACGGCGGAGGAGAAATATACTTTGACGATCTTCTCATAAGAAAGGACGGCCTCTTCACCATTCCTGAGCTTCAGTGCCTCAACCCTGAAAGCCTCAGATAGGCTCAGTCAAAAGCTTATACTATGAAAAAAAGGGCCCATACACTGAGGTGACCCCCAAAAGTTAGACTTTTTAGCGTAGCAGTTATTCAAGCTGCTACGCTGTTTTTATGCAGCAATAGCTGATTGCCTGTATTCAACAGGGCTTTTCCATCCTAATTTCTTTTTGATACGCTT
>DVMP01000143.1 GCA_018714925.1 Candidatus Allocopromorpha excrementigallinarum | reverse complement strand
ATATGGAGATGTTTATTTCTTTTTTCCTATCATGGCGATAGTCTCATAAAGGTCGTTGGAGGCGTAGATTCCCTGCTCCATTATGAGATCCGTCACATCGGTGGCTTCCGATTTTCCAGGCAGAATGGCGTTAAGCTTTCCGCCCATGAAAATCCTGTATTCCTTTCCTCTTTTCTTTGCCAGCTCGGCTATCTGCCTGGCGTAATCTATACTCTGGCCTATATGAACGCTTATGCCTATATTGGTGATTCCCTCTTCGTCGGCAAGATCCAGAGCCACGGAAGGATCTATGTCCACTCCTCCGTTTACTGTCTTCGCCCCAAAGGAGGATAATACACCGTCAACAAGAAGCAGTCCGTAAGCGTGGCCGTCTCCGGAAACAACGACTATTCTCTCTCCCTTAAGAGCATCCTCCGCCATGCCTCTTTCCTTTATGTCCGCTATTACCTGCTCCTGCATCCTCAGAGTATCCCTTCCTAAAACAGTAGGATATTTCGGCGTATAGGCCGGGTTTTCCGAAATGCGAGGATGGAAGGTGCCCTCAAATTTACTTGGATTCAGCTTTTTAAGAGTCATGAATATCTCAAGGGGATCCTTTATGTTTACTCCCGCCGCTTCCATGATATTCAGGGTATTCTCAAAGAATTTCTTTCCTTCCTCCATGAGATAATCGCGTATGTCCTCAATAGGCTTCCAGTTTATTATATTCTCCCAGTCGGAGGCTCTCTCCATGGCTCTCTGACCGGCTGAGAATATATTCAGAAGCTCCTGAAGGGTAGGCGTGGTTATTTTCTCTGTTATAGCCACGGGGTTTATGGTGAGCTGAAGCTTATAGTGTCTGTCAGCCAGAGCTTCCAAAAGCATCTCCTGCACTGAAGGACCGTAGTTGGCGTCTATGTCGTGATCCCACTGCATGGTGGTGGAGCCGTTTATATAGGATAATGCCGGCTGCTCCTCTGTGCTGAGCAGCTCATGTATGGCAAGGCCAACCGCTAGTCTGTTCTGCCCCTCGGAGAGCAGCCCTCCCCAGGATACCTGGTATCTGGCTCCGCAGAGATCGTGGACTATATAATGCTCCAGAAGGGCGTAGCCCACATATGTGGCGCAGTCCATGGCATATCCCGGAAATCCGTCGTCAAGATACGTATTGCAGACAAAATGCCTGTCTCTTTTAGACTTTACTATTCCTATGGACTTAACCATGTCTATCATATGCTGTCTGTCATCTGTAAAGCCCGGCTGGCTCCATATAAACTGAGAAACAAGGCCTACAAGCTCGCTCCCGGCCTTCACCGAGTTTACGGTTGTCTCAAGAGAGTTGGGACAGGACAGCACCTGATCCTCAAAGAGTATCTGAAGGGGAACTCCAGCCTGATGATCCAGCCAGTCTTCAGGCTTTTCTATAACATAGCTGGTAGGCTTCGGAGCCTTATCTCTGTATTCTTTCGGCAGGGCTGTGAGAAAGCTGGGAATTACCTGTACCGTCTGTATGGAAAGTCCCGTTCTCTGAGAATAACTGTAGATTTCCTTTATTGCGTCTATCTGCTCCTCAAGGGTTGCCAGCCCCAAAAGCACCTCCCATGTATTTTCTCCTTTATCAGCGTAATCCTTTTTATAGGCCGCGTATGTTTCATAGCCGCTTTCTTCCAGAAACAGGCTTCTGCGAGGCGTTATGCCATTCCCTATTTCAACCCCCTCATTGAGGACCTCATATCCGTCAGGCAGCGTCTCTATATTTTCTCTTATGCTCTTTACATACTCAACTGATAGCTTATTCATTTTTTCTCCCTCTAATTTATATAGGCGGAAGCGTCTGCTCTTCCGCCTATATTCTCGCGCCGGGGACAGCCGTTTACTTACAGTAGGTATGGAGGCTGCCGGCTCTGTATTTCAGAACAGGCATCCTGCTGGTCGTTACAAATCCCGCAGGCGCGTTTATAACATCCGGTATTCTGTTAACGATGGTGCCGCAGGTCATTTCAACAGTTGAAGGCTTGCTTACAACCATGTGAGTATCAGGGACGCCGTATGTTACCGAAATATTGGTGTCCTCTTCTCCCCGGCCGTACACTATGCCTATACATTCCGTCTCTATGGTGATGCCCTCTTCAGTCTCAGTAGTGCAGACCGCGCTCATTCCTATGGCCCGTCCCGCCGGAATGGTTTCTCCCATAGTACGGGACTCTATGTCGACCTCCGCGAACTGAGGAACGCATTTCTGGGTCTGGCGTTTTACGGTCAGACCAAGGTAATCGCACAGCCAGCCGTTGGTATTCCATACGTATGAAGGAAGAAATTCACCCTTCTCGATAAGGGCTTTTCTTTCCTCATCTGAAATGTTGTCAGCCGCCGCGATTTCCTTTTCAAATTCCTCGGCGGTAAGACCGACTCCATGTCCCTTGGCAAGGGCGATGCCGTAATCGTCTACATTGTACTGGGCGGAAGCCTTTATTCTCTCTGTCTTCTGGGTATTTCCCCCAAAGAGCGCGAACATTCCGCCGTACTGGGACTCATTGGCTCCCGTACCTGTTATGGTACAGTTGTTTTCTTTTGCTACTCTGTCTATTTCCTCAGTAATGGCCGGAGCCGAGTTCCACGGGAATATGGCTTCCTCACATGTTGATATGGCGTTTACTCCGTTTTTCGCGCATATGAGCATAATGTCTCTGACATCCTTCATAAGGCTCTGTGTTGTTATGATACATATGTCAGGCTTTAATTCCTTAAGAATTCTGTCTGCGTCCTCTGCCGCCAATATGGCAACACCTGTTTTGCTTAAACCTGCCGCTTCACCGAAATCCTTTCCTGTAATTGATGGATTCATATCAAATGCCGCTACAAGCTCGGCACCCTTTTCCATGGCATACTGAGCCGTATGCCTGCCCATTCTTCCGCATCCATATTGCGCAAAAGTTATTCTGTCTTTCATTTTTCCCTCCCGATTATAAATCTATCAATTAAAAATAACTTTTAAAACCATTTATTACCGTGGCCCGGTATATATTTCAGGCTGTTTTTGCCTGTTTCGGTTATTCTGTACAGGACTTCCGGTTCATTGTCCTGACCCAGCCTCACCTCGTCATCATTGATAAAACCAACTCTGCAGTAGGCCTGGATCTGCTTGTCTATATTTTCAACCGTAGTAGTCTTTTCATTGTTGTATTCTTTCTTTAAAACTTCTGAAAGCTCTCTGGATGTAAAAGGCCCATCCTTTTCTATGGCCATCTCAAGTATTCTTGTCTTAATTGGTAATTTCATCTTTTTCCTCCCCTATGATCAGTTATTGTTTCTCAAACTAAACAGTTCAGAAGGCTTGGCCACTACAAGGCCGATACCTATAACTACGAATACTGCTCCGATAATGCCCTGTACAGTAACACTGTAGTCCAGTATGTGCATAGCGCTCATGGCGAATCCAATCGGGATTGTCCAAATTGTACCTGTCCAGAGTATCGCCGATGCCTTTGTGGCTCCGCAGTAAGCATAGCTGGCATATGTACCGTTATACTGTATCGCCATAAATACGGCTGTGCAGAGAAGGAACAGCATACATAACGGCGAGGAGGTTATAAGTGACAGGATGAGAGTCAGCCAGTCGAGATGTCCCGTTACGGCGCATACTATAATACATATAATAAATTCGAGTATCGCACAGCCTATCATTCTGTACATAGGGCAGGCAAGCATAGAATCACTTACATCGAGAGCGTGAACGCTGATGATGTTTTCAACTGCGTAAGCAACGGGGCATACACAGGCCAGAGCTATTCCCGAATAGAAATTGATGACTCCTTCAGGAGGTCCGAATGTCGCGATGAGAACGCCTACTGTGCTGCAGATTATTCCGAACCATACCCTGACTCCAGTTTTTTCTTTAAGTATTATCATTCCCAATATCGCTGTAATAGCAGGAGTAAGGCCTATAATACAGTTGGCGTATGTGGATCCGCACTGGGCGATAGCCATTACAGCCGCCGCTGTCGCGATAGGGCTGCTTATTAAGGAAGCGAGCAATATAGTCCTTGAAGACTTGACTCCTAAAATTCTCCCGTACTCGGCAATAGGACAGCCTTTAACGAGCACGTTGAAGAGTATTGCTATCACCCCTCCCATTAGCTCACATATGCCAAGTGTGAAAACACTCAGTACATATGATGCCAGCAGAGTGTTGACAAAATCCCCGGAAATCTGTCCGCTGGCCGCTACGTTAAAGTTCTGG
>DVMP01000142.1 GCA_018714925.1 Candidatus Allocopromorpha excrementigallinarum | reverse complement strand
AATTCCCGCCAGGCCTATGCCTATACCGGGGATAAAAAGCTGTCCTCCCCAAACCATGGTACAGCACATTCCCGCTCCCAGAGTAAGAGCGCCGATAATTCCTATAATAAGCGAAGCAGCCGTACCGGGCTTTACTGCGTTTCTGTCCAGCCTTCGAAGCTGTTCCATTTTATCCTCCGCCTCATCCTCCGGAAGATACTTTTTTCGTATATTCTCAATCTCCTCCTGCTGCTTCGGTGAATATACATAGCTAAAGGTCTCATTGTTGGTTTCCATAATCTACTACTCCTTTCAACTGTCTTGTGGACTGTACAATCATGAATACAGCCATGGCCAGTACGAGAAAGCACACCGCGGCTCCCGTTACCCCTGTCATCATACGACGGAAGGCGGGATCATCACCGCCTCCAAACTGAGCCAGCATTGCCGTTTCAAGAGACATAACAGATACTGCCGCCGCTGTGAGATTTATCACCTTTGCCGCCGACATCACAGGACTTCCGTACCTTCTGAATCTGATTACATTGACTATGGCGGTAATTGTTATATAAAAGGTATACATGGCCATTACGTATATGAGAAGCCCCGGATACTCAAAGCCGCTGTTTCTGTGAACCACCAGGATCACCACTCCCGCAAGAGCCTGATTCATCACCAGGAGTATGATTCCGCAGAGACGGTATCTGCGCAGTTCCCCGACCATATTCTTTCCTATATCCTCCCTGTTCACATGCCTCAGAAGCAGAAAACGCATCAATGCCAGCAGTATGTAGTATACCGACAGGGTCCCAAACCATATCGACTGATAAATTATACCGAAAACAAGCTTAAAACCGGCGTAAAACATGTTGACAGCAAGTCCCTGATACAGAGACAGCTTCATTCTGAAGGCGACATCCCCCAGGATTTTCGATCCCAGAGAGGAATCCCGCAGCCTATTCACAAGGAAGCTCTTTCTCACCGCTTCACTTATCCCTCTGCTTATTTTGGGAATTCCTGTCACCGTAATAATAAGCGCGTATGCTGACAGCAAATACGCGGCGCAGGCGGCAGGTCCCTCGATTCCCCTTTCCAGTACCAGGATAACCGCGCCAAAGGATGGAACGACTATGACTATTGTCGCCAGCGGAGGAAGGCAGAATATTCTTTCCAGCGCCTCCTTAATTCGCGGCATCTGTCTTTCTCCTTATTTTAACCGTAAACTCGCTTCCTTCCCCCACCTGGCTTTCAACTGAAATATCCCCCTCAACAATATCCATAACGCGCTTTACCAGAGCAAGGCCGAGACCGTTGCCGCCGGTGGCGCGAGAGGCGTCTCCCTGATAAAACTTTTCAAATATATGAGGTCCCACGTCTCTGCTGATGCCGCATCCCGTATCGCCTACCTTTATCACCGCCATATCGCCCTCTTTTTTAAGGCTGAGAGATATCCTTCCCTCCGGCTCTGTAAATTTAATGGCATTGGAAATGAGATTGTTCCAGACAAGGGAAAGGAGCTCCGCGTCCGACTCCACACAGACTCCTTCCTCTATATCGGTCTCTATTTCGAGGCGCTTTTCCTCCCAGGATCCTTCAAAACCCAGAAGGCACAGGCAGAGCTGTTCCCCAAGATCAAAGACCTCCTTTTCCGGAAATATCTGCTGATTTTCCAGTTTATTCAGCTTTAGAATATTGGAAATAAGGTTTGCCAGCCTTTTTGACGACTCCGTAATCGCTTCGGCATATTCCACCCTTTTCTCCTCCGGCAGCTCCCGCTGCTGAAGCATGGTTCCGTAGTTCTGTATTACCGCCAGGGGGGTTTTAAGCTCGTGTGATACATTGGCTATGAAATCCGCCCTAAGGGTTTCCATTCCCGAAAGCTCCTCTGCCATTATATTCATATGCTTCCCTATAACATCCAGCCCGTCTCCCAGGTCAATACTGTGTATTCTCGGAACCCGGGCGCTGAAATCCCCTTCCATAATCCTTTCCGCCGTCCTTATAATCTGCTTTACCGGACGGTCCACCGTCAGCACATGGCGTATACCGTCAATTGCGGTGCATACCAGACTGAGAAAAACTATATTTAAAAAAGTCATCTTGGCCGCCAGCTGTATATCCCCCTCCTCGAGAGACAGCCCCGTAACCTCCTGCATGGTCCTCAGAAAAAGTATCATGCAGCATGTGATGACAGCCGCCATCAGAAGAAAAAATGTAACATACCGCTGAAGAAAAATCAGCCGTCTTTTTCTGCCTTCATTTCTCTTTTCTTTCATTTCAGCACCGCCTTGTATCCTAGGCCGTGAACCGTAACGATTTCAAAATCATTGCACTCTGAAAACTTGTTTCTCAGCTTTGTCATATACACATCCACTGTTCTGAGGCCCGAGGAGGTGTCCTCATCCCAGAACTCATCCATAAGCTGTGATCTGGTGAAGGTCTTTTTGGGATAGGAAAGGAGCTTATAAAGGATGTTAAACTCCCTGACTGTCAGAGGCACCTCCCTGTCCCCTATGTACGCCGTGCGCTCGTCAGCATCCATGGTGACGCTGCCTGCGGTCAGCTTCCTGCTGGCCGCTATCTTCGCCCTGCGCATAAGCGCCTCTATACGCAGAAGCAGTTCCTCAAGGTCTATAGGCTTCACCATGTAGTCGTCGGCTCCTATGCGGAACCCCTTTTTCTTTGAAGCGAAATCATCTCTGGCCGTCATAAACAGTATGGGGATTTCCTTATTAAGCTCTCGTACATTTTCCGCCAGCTCAAACCCATCTGTGCCGGGCATCATTATATCGGTGATTATAAGATCGAAAAAGTCCCTGTACATGGCGTCATAGGCTTCGTCGGCTCCCCGGCAGCCTACGGCCTCATATCCGTTCTGATCCAGATACGCGCAGACGGTTCTGTTCAGATCAGGATCATCTTCAACTACGAGTATTTTAAACACAGCGTCCACCTCCATGAAATTTTGTTTATTATAACACGGAAATGTTAAAGTTTTGTTTTATTTATTAATTCTCATTGCCTTCAGTCTCATGCTTAAGCCCTCTGCATGCCGGTATAAGGCACAGAAGAAGAATTATTCCCACTATACCCACGAGAATTCCCCGGAGCATCATTCCCTCCGGCACCATGGTCATACACATTCCCGCGCCCAGAGTAAGAGCTCCGCAAACCGCCAGCAGTATTTTTCATACGGTTCCCGCCTTTGGCTTTACCATAACAGGCTTTCCCGCCATTTTACGGCGCACCGCTGCCATTATGAGAAGAACAGCCGCGCCGGCAGCCGCCGCCACGACTCCCTGTCTGAAAAGATGCCATTCCACTACCATAGTCATGCACATTCCTACGGCGAAAAGTATTCCTCCCACAGTGCTTAAAATAAGAGTAACAAAATTTTTCTTTGTCATTTAAAACACCTCCCATGTTTTTTTCCTTTCATTTGATACCGTTATCTTACATGTCCTGTGTTTTTAAAATGATTACAAAGTGTTTTTAAAATGTTAAAATACCGCTGTTACTTGATTTTTTCTTAATATTTTTTGCTTTACAAGGAGGGGCGCTGATGTCGATGATATAATGATTTTACTGATTACCTCTATTAACATATGCCAGCGGTGCGGCGTTGACTGAGAGAAACGTCTTGTCCCGAAAGGCTGTTTTTGATATAGTTAAGAAAGACAAATAAAAGGGAGAAGGTGAGGAAAGCTTATGGATTACGAAACTGCCATGGAGATGCAGAGAATATGCACAGGTGAAGAGCGGGAGCTGGCAAGAGGCCGGATAGCCGGGGAGGTAATAGATATAAACGCTGAGACAAGGCGCCTGAAGCCTGGGACGGCTGAAAAATACAGGGCCTACTACGAGACCATGAAGGCTGACGATACCAGGAGGGTATATAACATAGACACTCTTACAGAGGAGACGGAAGCCATAAAGGCCCAGTGGGATGAGTTTGTAAAAAGCCACAAGGCTGACGATATCTTTACAAGGCTTTACGACGATGTGGGAGACTTTTTCCAGGTACCGCCCTTTGAGGGACTGGACAATATTGAATACGGAGTCCATGAGGTCTGCGTGCTTTCGATATTGGAATATTTCACCTGGAAAACCCTGAGAGGACACGATCATGACAGCTTCCGGGCTCAGTACAGAGACAGTATAGCGGAAAGAACATACGAGGCCACGGCGGATAAATGGATAGGCGTATACGATGAGCTTCAGAGGAGATATGAGCAGACGGAAGGGAATATTGAAAATGAAGATGAGCTGCGCCTTAAGCTGACATGCTGCTGCATCGTAGCCCTGGCCGCCATCAGAGATCAGGACTCATTTGCTCTGGACATGGCTCAGTCGGCAGCGGCGGAAAAGGCCAGAGAGATAATCGCAGCCAGAGACAGAGGCGATTACAAAGAGGATGAAAGTAGCTTTACAGATAATGTGGTGAAGCTGTCGGATTTCGTTATGGATGAAATAAAGGAAAACAGGCAGACAGAAAAATGAGTGAAAGGCTGGAGGAAGGACTTATATATGAGGTGCTCTCCGCAGTTGAAGAAATTCCGGAGGGAAAGGTGGCGACCTACGGGCAGATAGCGAGGCTCATAGGAAGAGAAAAAAACGCCAGGCTTGTGGGCAGGGTGCTTTCCATGGCGGAAAGGTACGGAGAATATCCATGCCACAGAGTAGTAAATCACGCCGGACGGACGGCGCCGGGCTGGAGGGAACAGAGAGAACTTCTCCTTATGGAGGGCGTTCCCTTTAAGGACCACGACCACGTGGATATAAAGAGGTGCAGATGGGAGGGGTAATGGCTTCTTCCAAGATGTCGAAAATTGTCGAATAAAAGAGCTTGCGAAGGCAGGCTCTTTATTTTAAACTTTTAATAAGGTAAAATATGTAAATTAATGAAAATGTTGTAAAACAGGGCGGAATTATGAAGAAAAGACATTACCTGCCGGAGGAAATAAAGAAATACATATCCGATATAAGGATGGAAATAACGGAAAATGCCGGTTTGATAAATGACGATACAGCTATGGAAAAAATAGAGGAATACGTTTTT
>DVMP01000141.1 GCA_018714925.1 Candidatus Allocopromorpha excrementigallinarum | reverse complement strand
AGTAGCAACTGGAGCAGTCCTTTACGGAAGGAAGAAAAAAGAAAGTTAGACCTCAGAGGAAAAGGTGAGATAGCGGGGAGGAGCTGTCGCGTTAACGAATAAAACCGTTAGAGCGGCGGCTTCTTTAATTTAACCTTAAAAACAACTCCAAAGATCAGGGAATACATATATTACAACATGAAAAAAGGGCCTCACACCAGGGTTTTAACCTGATGCAGGGCCCATGAATACTAAATTACACTTCCGATTCCCTGCCGTACTTTTTCCTTATGACGAGAAGCGTCAGGAACATAAGTACCACAGCTATAGGCAGAGCTATCCATATGATCTTTATAAAACCGGCTATTATATAGCTTACAAAGGATACGGCAGCTACTGTTATGGCGTAAGGAAGCTGAGTGTTTACGTGATTTATATGATTGCACTGAGCTCCCGCCGAGGCCATTATAGTGGTGTCGGATATAGGGGAGCAGTGGTCTCCGCATACGGCTCCGGCCATGGCGGCGGATATGGACATTATCATCATGGTGTCGTCAGCTCCGGCAAATACAGATACAACTATAGGAATCAGTATGCCGAAGGTTCCCCAGGAGGTTCCAGTGGCAAAGGCCAGGCAGCATCCAACCAGGAAGATAATGGCAGGAAGGAAGCTCATGAGACTTGAGGCGCTGGTGCTCATAAAGTCGCCCACGAAATCAGCGGCTCCCAGGCTGTCGGTCATGGCCTTGAGAGTCCAGGCAAAGGTGAGTATGAGTATAGCGGGCACCATGGCCTTAAAGCCTTCGGGCACACAGGCCATACATTCCTTGAAGCTGAGAAGACGCCTTGCCATGTAGAAAATCACGGTTATTATGAGAGCCAGCAGGCTTCCTATGGAAAGACCCGCCGCGGCGTCGCTCTGAGAGAATGCCTCTACAACGCTTGCTCCCGAGAAGAAGCCTCCTGTGTAGAGCATACCGCCCGCGCAGAACACTATAAGGATGATAACAGGAAGGACAAGATCCGTCACTCTGCCGTTTTCGTTTACATCCTCAATCTCCGCGTCAGCGTAAGGCCTGTCGGGAGTGGTGTAAATATCTCCCTTAATGGCGTTTTCCTCGTGAAGGCGCATAGGACCGTAGTCAAAGCGCATTACGGTTATGGCCACTATCATAAATATTGTAAGCAGCGCGTAGAAATTGTAAGGAATAGCTCTCACAAAAACTGAGAAGCCGTCTTCTCCCGGCACGAAGCCGGTAACGGCGGCAGCCCATGAGGATATGGGAGCTATAATGCATACAGGCGCCGCGGTGGCATCTATGAGATATGACAGCTTGGCCCTTGAAACCTTGTTTTCATCAGTAACGGGACGCATAACGCTTCCTACTGTCAGGCAGTTGAAATAGTCATCCACAAATATCATTATTCCCAGAAGTATGGTGGCCAGCTGGGCTCCAACTCTTGATTTTATGTGAGCCTTGGCCCATCTTCCGAAGGCAGCCGAGCCTCCCGTCTGGTTCATGAGGCACACCATGATTCCCAGAATAACGAGAAATACTATGATACCAACGTTATAGGTGTCGGAAAGAACCGAGATGACGCCTCCTGAAAGCACATGGTTTACAGTTCCTTCAAATGAGAATCCCGAGTAGAACAGCGCTCCGATGACAATTCCTATAAACAGGGAGCTGTAGACCTCTTTCGTTATGAGCGCGAGGACTATGGCTACAAGGGGAGGTATCAGGGACCAGAAGGTGGCGTACATGTCAGGCACGTATTCCTGCTCAGCCGCGAAGACCATTACAGGGCAGCAGATAACTGCCAGGGCCGCTGCGGCTATAATCCTCCTTCTGCTGTGTTTTTCTTTGTTCATTGTTGCTTCTCCTTTCAGATGTATACAGATTTGCTAAATTCGCATCCCCTCTAGACTTTTACCATGTTTACAGCCTTTTGTCAATAAACTGAAGCCTATTAATGCACTATATCATTGCCCTTTCCATAAAGAAAGTGTTACAATAATAAGAACCGTATTTTTAAAGAGTACGGCGAATACCGTGAATGGAGAAAAGAAATGACGGAAAATCAACTGCTTGAGGTAATAAAATCCATAAAAGCCACAGACGGAGAGGCGGGCAGGAAGGCCCGCGCCAGACAGGAAAGTCTGGCCAAGCCTCCGGGAAGCCTGGGCTGTCTTGAGGATATTTCCGTGAAAATGGCGGAGATAACGGGAAAGGTGAAAAACTCTGTCAAAAAAGGCTGCGTAGTCGTAATGTGCGCCGACAACGGAGTGGCTGAGGAAAAGGTGGCTTCGGCGCCCCAGTCGGTGACAATGGCCCAGACAGTCAACTTTACAAGGAGGCTTACAGGAGTGGGCGCTCTGGCCGAAAGCTTCGGAAGCGAGCTTCTCATAGTAGATGTGGGAGTAAAGGAGCCTATCCCCGCGGAGCTTTACGACAGCCAGCCTCTCAGAGATACTCATAAAATCGTTGACAGGAGAATAAGACCGGGCACCGACAATCTGGCCAGAGGTCCGGCCATGAAAAAGGAGGAGGCCCTCAGATGTATTGAGACGGGAGTGGAAATGGCCGCTGCCGTCAGTAAGGCGGGCTTTGATATTGCCGGAGTAGGGGAAATGGGAATAGGGAACACCACCACCAGCGCGGCGGTGCTTTCGGCTGTAACGGGACAGGACAGCAGCCGTACCTGCGGCCGAGGAGGTGGAATTAACGATGAAAGCTACATGAGAAAAATGAAAATAGTGGACCTGGTTTCCCGGGACTACAGAAAAAAGGGAGGTCTTATAAAGGCCTCGGAGCCGGAAAGCCGTGAAAGAATTTCAATGATGACGGACATACTGGCCCGCATGGGCGGTTTTGATCTATGCGCCATGACGGGAGTTTTCCTTGGCGCGGCGGCCGGCAGACTGCCTGTTGTAATCGACGGCTACATATCGGCTGTGGCGGCCCTGTCGGCGTTCCTGATGGCTCCCAGGGCTTCAGGATATATGTTCGCCTCTCACAGGTCATGGGAAAAGGGGTATTCCCTGGCGGTGGAAATTATGGGCCTCAAGCCCTTCCTGGCTCTGGACATGAGACTTGGAGAGGGAAGCGGATGTCCCATAGCCTTTGACGTTATAAAGGGAGCCTGCGATGTAATGAGCAATATGGCCACCTTTGAGGAGGCTGAAATAAACGACGGCTATCTTGAGGAAATAAGGAAAGGAAACTGCTTTTAATGAACCTTTTCATAAGCGGAGGCTGTAAGAACGGAAAATCCTCCTTTGCCCAGAAAGAGGCGAAGAGACAGGCTGAGGAAGAGGGAAGACCTCTCTACTACGTGGCCACCATGATCCCTTCAGACGGAGAGGACAGGGAGAGAATAAGAAGGCACATAGCCGACAGAGAGGGCTGGGGCTTTACAACCCTTGAAAGAGGCTGGGATATTACAGGGCTTCTGACCAGGAAGGGAGTTGACAGAGATGGAGTGTTTCTGGTGGACAGCGTTACGGCTCTTCTGGGAAACGAGATGTTTTCGGAAAAGGGGGAGATAAACGAGGCGGCTCCCCAAAGGTGCGCCGAGGACCTGGCCCGGTTCGCCGAGATGACGGGTCACAGCCTCTTTGTATCGGATTTCATATACGACGACGCCCATATATATGACGAGCTTACGGAAATGTACAGAAGAGGCCTGGCCTATGTGGACAGAACGCTGGCCGGGATCTGTGACAGAGTAATAGAGGTGTCCTTCGGCTGCCTGGAGATTTGGAAATGAATTATATAAGAGGATTTTTAATGGCATGGGGATATTTTACGAGAATTCCGTGTCCCTATAAAAAATGGAAAGAAGAAGACAGATACGCCATGCTCAATATGTTTCCCCTGACGGGACTTATGGCCGGAGCGCTTCTGGGAGGAGTCTGGTTCTGTCTCGACTGGCTGGAGGCGGGAAGCCTGCTTACGGGAGTTCTTCTCACATGTATGTATTTTTTTATAACAGGCTACATACATCTGGACGGCTTCATGGACTGCAGCGACGCGCTTCTTTCAAGACGCCCCGACATGGAGGAAAGAAGGAGGATATTAAAGGACTCCAGAGTGGGAGCCTTCGCGGTCATCTCCCTGGTCTTTATGTCCATGATATTTATGGCCTCCCTGGTCTCCATGGCCGACGGTTTTTCCCTTAAAAAGGCAGGGCTTATAACAGCCGTACTGATGCTGTCCCGGGAGTTTTCCGCATATGACGTTATAAACAAGGAGCCTATGGAGGGCAGTCAGTACGCGGAGACGGGGAAGAAAAGATCCAGGGGGATGAAGGGTATTCCCGGAATGTTTATTACCTACGCGGCTGTAATAATAATATGGGCTCTGTTTATATCAGAGGCGGGCGGCGGAGAGAGGGAAACCCTCCTGAGCCTGGCCGCGCTGGCGGCGGCCGCGGCGGCTGAAAGAATTGTTTCCTGGATAGGGGGAAGAAGGGCGAGAAAGCAGCTTGGAGGAATGAGCGGAGACATTTCAGGCTATATGATAGTCAGCGGAGAGACGGCGGCCCTTGTGACGGCGGCTCTCACCTGGAGCTTTTTCTTCCCGGCTTAACAAAGGAGAGCATCGGATGATATTTATATTCGGAGGAGCGTACCAGGGAAAGCTGGATTACGCTGTGGAAAATTTCGGAGTGAAGACAGTCAGCGACTGCCGGGGAGGAAAGACTCCCGACTTTACAAAGGACGCTGTATGCTCCATAGAGGACTTTGTACTGGCGTGTGTCAGAGAGGGAGAGGATCCCGGGGAGTTTTTCAGAAGAAGAAAGGAAGAATGGCGGGACAAGGTGCTCATATGCAGGGATGTTTCCCGGGGAATAGTGCCTGTGGATCCCATTATGAGAAAATACAGAGAGGAAACGGGAAGACTCATGGTATATCTGGCGGCAGAGGCGGACCGGGTAATAAGAGTCTTCTGCGGCATAGGAAAGAGAGAGAAATAGATGAAATCCAGAATATGCTTAATAAGACACGGAATAACCGAGGGGAATCTCAAAAGACTCTATTACGGACACTCTGACATTCCTCTCGCCGAGGAAGGAAGGAGGGAGCTGAAAAAGCTTACGGGAGAGGGAATATATCCCTTCAGCGAGGAGGCGGATTTTTATACCACAGGGCTTTTGAGAACAGAGGAGACCCTTTCAATAATATACGGGGACAGATCTCACGACAGCATAGAGGAGCTCAGGGAGATGAACTTCGGAGATTTTGAGATGAAAAGCCACAGGCAGCTTAAGAATACGGAAAACTACAGGCTGTGGACAGGGGATGAAAGGGGAGAGACGGCTCCTCCCGGAGGAGAAAGCATAAATGATTTTTACGCAAGGATTCAGAGGGGCTTTAAGGAGCTGAGAAAGCGACACGCCTTAAAGGAGCTTTCCATGAGGCACAGGGGAGAGGACATACTTTCCGTGGTTGTCTGTCACGGAGGAACCATAGCTGCCATACTGGAAGGTCTCTTTCCAAAGGTAAAGGATAATTTTTTCCAATGGATTCCCGATCCGGGACATGGATATATACTGATGTTAGAAAATGGAGAGGTAAAGGAAAAGGAGGATTTTTAAATGAAAATAAGAGAATCGGTTACAGATCTCATCGGGGGGACTCCTCTGCTGAGGCTTAAAAAGATGGAAAAGCTTTTCAAGGCCAAGGGAGAAATCACAGGAAAGCTGGAATCATTTAATCCCGCCGGCAGCGTAAAGGACAGGGTAGGCTTCAACATGATTATTGAAGCGGAGAAAAGCGGAAGGCTGAAGCCGGGAGGAACTATAATAGAGCCTACCAGCGGCAACACGGGAGTGGGAATAGCCATGACCGCCGCGGCCAGAGGCTACAGAGCAATAATGGTCATGCCGGAAAGCATGAGCATTGAAAGAAGAAAGCTGCTTAAGGCTCTGGGGGCCGAGCTGGTGCTGACTCCTCGGGAAAAGGGAATGCAGGGCAGCGTCGATAAGGCCGCTGAGCTGGCCGGGGAAACTGAAGGGAGCATTATAGCAGGACAGTTTGAGAATCCGGCAAATCCACAGGCTCACTATATGACTACGGGTCCTGAAATATGGGCTGATACAGACGGAAAAGTGGACATATTCGTCTCAGCCTTCGGAACGGGAGGAACCCTTTCCGGAGCGGGAAAATTCCTCAAGGAGAAAAACCCTGACATAAGGATCGTGGCAGTGGAGCCGGCGGCTTCGCCGCTTCTGTCCCAGGGCAAGGCGGGCCCTCATAAAATACAGGGCATAGGAGCCAATTTCATACCCGATGTTTTAGACAGAGAGCTTATAGACGAGATTATTACAGTGGAAGACGACAAAGCCTTTGAGACCATGAAGGCCCTTGCCGCTGAAGAAGGCGTTCTGGCGGGGATTTCCTCGGGAGCCGCCCTCTACGGAGCGGGAATCGTCGCCGCCAGAGAAGAAAACAGAGGAAAGAGAATAGTTGTTATACTCCCTGACACGGGAGAAAGGTATTTAAGCGCTCTGGACTGACAGGGGAGGACGCGGAAAACAATCAGGAGAAATCCTTGCTTCATTGAGGATTTCCCTTTTTTATTATTTCTGGCATTTTCGATTTTGTGTTGAAATCCGCGGCCGTTCATTTCGGCAGCTTGCCTGTCGGAGCTCCTTTCCGGCCTCCGGGCCGGGATCTTCATTAGGTTTTTGTCTGTTTCTACCGCAACTATTCCGATAATTCGCTTCTGAGGGAGAAATCCTGCACTGATTCATGTACATACTATGCTGCCGCAGGCGATTTCTCCCATATTTGAATTATGGAAGGCCATTTAGGGAGAAATATTTCCATTTTATGGTATTTATGTCAAAAAGTTTTACTTTAACGCTTTAGCGCGCAATATTTTTCTCCCTGAAATTAAAATTATGGGAATAGTTGCGGTAGAAAAAAGCCGCCGCACCTTCCCCGGACAGCTCCGGGCTCCTGAATTTCTCCCTCAGGCGCGGCTTCATAATGGAAAACAGGGAGAAAACCCGGCGCTTCAGGTCAACAGCCGCCAGGCCGGCACAATTTCAAACCGAAACCAAAAAGAACAGGAGCGCCGTCAGAATCATCTGCGGCGCTCCTGCCCTGTTGTCATTATTAGTTGCTGTTTTAATTAGGAGAGGTGGTTATTGATGAATATTCGCTGAGGGCCTTTGCGCTGTACTTGTATTTTTATGGTTTTGAGAAGAAGAAGTGTTGTTCTGCTCAGCCCTCTGTATTCATTAACAGCATTTTCCTTTGCTGTGACTATATAATAGCAGTCCAATATGCTGTTTTTGAGTTGTTAATGTGAAGATATATTGAAAGGGTCATGTGTATAATATGGCAGAAGGTCCCCGGGAGAGAGGAGGAGAGGTTTTTTGAGGGAAAACTCCCGAAAACTCATTGATATAAAAGAGTAAAAATGCTAATATTATTCCATGGGAAAACCATGTAATACAAACATCCGTAAGGTAGGAGAAAGGATTGACACCCGATGGTAAGAAGAATCTACGTTGAAAAGAAAAAAGGCTTTGATGTGGAGGCTGCGGGGCTCTTTGAGGATATAAAGGAGAACCTGCACCTTCAGGGCCTGACAGGAGTAAGAGTACTCAACAGATACGACATCGACGGGATAGATGACGAAACATACGCGGCGGCGAGAGCCACAGTGTTTGCAGAACCTGCTGTAGACATCGTCTACGAGGAGACGATGCCTCAAGAGCTGAGTTCTGCAATTTTTTTCGCGGTGGAGTACCTGCCGGGACAGTACGATCAGAGAGCCGATTCGGCGGCCCAGTGTATAAGGCTTATGAACCGGGAGGCAGAGGCCCGGGTGAGATTCGCCAGAGTCATAGTCCTTGAGGGGAGGATCACAAAGGAGGAGGCGGAGGCTGTAAAGGAATACTGCGTAAATCCTGTGGATTCCCGCATAGCCGAAAATGAAAAGCCTGATACTCTTGAAACGGAATATCCGGAGCCAGACGATGTGGCTGTAGTCCGCGGCTTTATCACCATGGATGAGGAAAGCCTTGAAAGCTGGAGAAGGGAAATGGGCTTTGCCATGAGTCCCGAGGACATAAGGTTTGTACAGAAATATTACAGAGAGGATGAAAAAAGAGATCCAAGCCTTACGGAGCTTAAAGTTATAGATACCTACTGGTCCGACCACTGCAGACACACTACATTTAACACGCAGCTGGAGGAGATTTCCTTTGAGGACAGCCGGTACGGAGAGCTGGTAAAGGAAGCCTTCGGCAAATACATGGAGATGAGAGGCGTGGTTTACGGAGAAAGGGAAAAGAGCCTCTGTCTCATGGATATGGCCTGTATAGGAGCCAAATACCTGAAGGGAATGGGCATGATACCCGATCTTGACGAATCTGAGGAGATAAACGCCTGCAGCATAAAGGTAGAGGCGGATATAGACGGCAGAAAAGAGGACTGGCTGGTTATGTTCAAAAACGAGACCCACAACCATCCTACTGAAATAGAGCCCTTCGGAGGAGCCGCCACCTGTCTGGGAGGAGCCATAAGAGATCCCCTTTCGGGAAGAGTCTATGTTTATCAGGCCATGAGAGTCACAGGAGCGGCCGATCCAAGAAGGCCTGTGGAGGAAACCATAAGCGGCAAGCTTCCTCAGAGAAAAATAACCAGAGAGGCTGCCGCCGGCTACAGCTCATACGGCAACCAGATAGGCCTTGCCACCGGACTTGTGGATGAGGTTTATCACGAGAATTACGTGGCCAAGAGAATGGAAATAGGCGCTGTCGTGGGAGCGGCTCCCGCTGATCACGTAAGAAGAATGAAGCCCGAAAAGGGAGACGTTATTATCCTGGTGGGCGGCAGAACGGGAAGAGACGGCTGCGGAGGAGCCACAGGCTCATCCAAGGAGCATACGGAGGAGTCCATACTTCAGTGCGGCGCCGAGCTTCAGAAGGGAAATCCTCCTGTGGAGAGAAATATACAGAGGCTGTTCAGAAGAAAGGAAGCGGCGGTTCTCATAAAAAGATGCAACGACTTTGGCGCCGGAGGCGTGTCAGTCGCCATAGGAGAGCTGGCTGAAGGCCTTGAAATAGACCTTGACGCCGTTCCTAAAAAATACGAGGGACTGGATGGAACTGAACTGGCCATTTCCGAATCTCAGGAGCGTATGGCCGTAGTGGTGGCCGCGGATAAAAAGGAAGAGTTTATAAGCTACGCCCGGGAGGAAAATCTGGAGGCCACAGAAGTGGCCCTGGTTACAGACACCGGGAGAGTGAGGATGCGATGGAGAGGAAAGGTCATCCTCGATATAAGCAGAGAATTTCTGGACACCAACGGAGCCAGGCAGTTTGCCAGAGCATATGTGGCCGCTCCCGGCGGGAAATCAGAGGAAAAAGATTCAAAGACTGCCTTTTCGGATATACTGAAGGAAAAGAAATCAAAGGAGCAGCTGATAGAGGACCTTAACTGCTGCAGCAAAAAAGGCCTTATAGAAAGGTTTGACAGCACCATAGGAGCGGCTACGGTTCTTATGCCTCTGGGAGGAAGGTATCAGCTTACTCCTGCTTCGGGAATGGCGGCGAAGCTGCCTGTTACGGAAGGAAGCACGGACACGGCCACACTTATGAGCTACGGCTTTGATCCGGAGCTGTCATCGGCAAGTCCTTTCCACGGAGCCCTCTACGCTGTGGTTGACTCGGTTACAAAGATTGCCGCCATGGGCGGAGATTACAGAAAAACAAGGCTGACCTTCCAGGAGTACTTTGAAAAGCTGGGGTCTGATCCTTCAAGATGGGGAAAGCCTGTGGCCTCTCTTCTGGGAGCCCTTACGGTTCAGAGAGAGCTGGGCATACCGTCCATAGGAGGAAAGGACAGCATGTCGGGAACCTTTATGGATATAGACGTTCCGCCTACCCTTGCCTCCTTCGCCATAACAGCAGTTTCGGCGGGAGAGGTTATATCGCCTGAATTTAAAAAGCCGGGAAGCGTCATAGCCGCCGTAACGGCCCCTGTGGACAAAAACGGCGTCATAGATTTTGAGGTCTACAGACACAACATGGCCAGGGTGAGAGAGCTGGCGGAAAAGGGAAAGCTCCTGGCGGCCGGCACCATAGGCAGAGGCGGCCTGTACATGTCCCTTGTGAAAATGGCCGCGGGAAACCTTACGGGAGCTGATGTGAAAATACAGGGAGATATGCTTTCGCCTATGTACGGCTCCCTTCTTCTGGAGCTGCCTTCGGGAGAAGACGCTGACAGCCTTCTGAGCGGCTCCGCCTATACGGTTATAGGAAAAACAACGGAAAAGGCTGTTATAAGGATAAACGGAGAAGAGGAGGATCTGAAGGCTCTGGTTGAAAAATGGCAGCAGCCTCTTGAAAAAATATTCCCGGTAAGGGTATCGGGAGAGGAGGAAAAGGGAAGCCCCGAAATTCCTTTCTGGAAGGAGAGAAACGCCTCCGCTCCCGCCGTTAAAACAGCCAGGCCTAAGGTGGTAATTCCTGTGTTCCCGGGAACCAACTGCGAGATGGATTCGGCGAGAGCCTTTATAAAGGCCGGGGCCGACGCCCATATACACATAATAAGGAATCTCACACCGGCTCAGCTTGAGGAGTCCATAAAAGCTCTTGAGAAAAAAATAAGAGAAAGCCAGATGATAATGATTCCGGGAGGATTTTCCGGAGGAGACGAGCCTGACGGCTCGGCCAAGTTCATAACCGCCGTATTCAGGAATCCTGCCGTAAAAGACGCGGTTACAGAGCTGCTTGAAGAAAGAGACGGCCTTATGCTGGGCATATGCAACGGATTCCAGGCGCTGATAAAGCTGGGACTGGTGCCTTACGGAAGAATATCCGAAATGGATGAAAACAGTCCTACTCTTACCTACAACACCATAGGAAGACACGCCTCATGCCTTGTGAGAACCGGTATAACGTCGGTTAAATCGCCGTGGCTGGCGGGAGTTTCGCCAGGAGACGTTTTCACCATACCAGTATCTCACGGAGAGGGAAGGTTCATAGCGGAAGAATCACTTCTTGAAAAGCTGGCGGAAAACGGACAGATAGCCACTCAGTACGTGGATTTCAGCGGAAAGCCTTCCATGGACATAAGCTTCAATCCCAACGGATCAATGATGGCTGTAGAGGGAATAACCTCGCCTGACGGAAGAGTTCTGGGTAAAATGGGACATTCCGAAAGAATCGGGGAGAATCTCTATAAAAACGTCGGCGGTCAGAAGGATCAGAGGATATTTGAATCAGGAGTAAAATATTTTACATCTATGTAAAAAATATATACAGCTTACAGGAGGAAAAAATGAAAGTAGCTATAATAATGGGAAGCAAATCAGATTATCCCGTAGTGGAAAAGGCGGAAAAAATGCTGGAAAGCTTCGGCGTTCAGTATGAGACGAGAATAATTTCCGCTCACAGAACTCCGAGACAGGCGGAGGAGTTTGCCGCCTCCGCGGAGAGCAGAGGCTTCGGAGCCATAATAGCGGCGGCGGGAAAGGCCGCTCATCTGGCGGGAGTCCTGGCGGCGACCACGCCGCTGCCGGTAATAGGACTGCCTATGAAGTCCAGCACCATGGACGGACTGGACTCTCTTCTTTCAGTGGTTCAGATGCCTAAGGGGGTTCCCGTTGCCACCGTCGCCATAGACGGAGCCGAAAACGCGGCCATACTGGCGGTACAGATTCTCGCCACAGCCGATGAAGGGCTGAGACAGGCTGTGAAGGATTTTAAGAAAAAGCAGGAAGAGGATATTGTGGCCCTTGACAGAGAATTCAATGAAAACAGATAGATAAGCATATATACGAGGAGGTAAGAAAGATGAATAAACTGGAGCAGCTTTACGAAGGGAAGGCAAAAAAAGTATTTAAGACAGACGATCCCAAGAAGGTTATAGTGGATTACAAGGATGACGCTACTGCCTTCAACGGAGAAAAGAAAGGTCAGATAGTGGGAAAGGGCGTTGTAAACAACACCATGAGCAATATAATATTTCAGCTTCTGGAGCAGAAGGGAGTGCCTACTCACTTTATAGAGCAGCTCAGCGACAGGGAAACCCTCGTCAAGGCTGTGAAGATACTCCCTCTCGAGGTTATAATGAGAAACGTATCGGCAGGCTCCTTTGCCAAGAGATACGGAGTGGAGGAGGGCATAGTCTTCGACAGGCCTACCTTTGAGCTTTCGTATAAAAACGATGATCTGGGAGATCCTCTCATGTGCGAGTCCCATGCGCTGGCCCTTAAGCTTGCCACTGAAGAGCAGCTGGAGACTATAAAAAAATACGCGTCTGTGGTAAACGACACGCTCAAGGAGTTTTTCCTGGACAAGGGGCTTAAGCTTATAGACTTTAAAATAGAGTTCGGTCTTTACGACGGGGAAATCCTTCTGGCAGATGAAATATCACCTGACACATGCAGGCTCTGGGACGTTGAAACCAACGAAAAGATGGATAAGGACAGGTTCAGAAGAGACCTTGGCAAAATAGAGGAGACTTACGCCGAAGTCCTGAGAAGAGTAAAGAAGGACTGAGAACAGCCGGGAGGAAAAAATATGGAAGAAAAAAAG
Organism: Candidatus Allocopromorpha excrementigallinarum; assembly: GCA_018714925.1. Lineage (GTDB taxonomy): Bacteria > Bacillota > Clostridia > Peptostreptococcales > Anaerovoracaceae > Lentihominibacter > Lentihominibacter excrementigallinarum. The sequence continues at coordinate 19,748 of DVMP01000141.1, read as the reverse complement.
CTCACCTATAAGGACGCGGGAGTAGACACAAAGGAAGGGGAAAGAGCCGTAGAGCTTATGAAGAGCCATGTGAAAAGCACCTTCAACGAAAACGTCCTTACGGGACTGGGAAGCTTCGGCAGCCTTTTCAGCCTCGATCTTAAGGGCATAGAGGAGCCGGTGCTGGTCTCGGGAACCGACGGTGTGGGAACAAAGCTTAAAATAGCCTTTCTTATGGACCGACACGACACGGTGGGAATAGACTGTGTAGCCATGTGCGTCAACGATATTCTGTGTCAGGGAGCCAAGCCTCTCTTTTTCCTGGATTACATAGCCACGGGAAGTGTAAGGGCAGAAAAAATCGCCGACATAGTAAAGGGCATAGCTGAAGGCTGCAGGCAGTCAGGCTGCGCTCTTGTAGGAGGAGAGACTGCCGAGATGCCTGACTTTTACGGCGAAGGTGAGTACGATATGGCGGGCTTTGCCGTGGGAGTGGCCGACAGAAAGAGGATAATAACGGGAGAGAGAATAGGCGAGGGAGATGTCTTAATAGGTCTTCCCTCCAGTGGAGTGCACAGCAACGGCTATTCTCTCGTTAGAAAGGTCTTCTTTGAGAAAATGGGCATGAAGGTGTCCGACTACGTGGAGGAGCTGGGAACAACCCTGGGAGAGGCCCTTCTGAAGCCTACCAGAATATATGCCGGAGAGTGCGGGGCCCTTATGGAAAACGCGGACGTTAAGGGTATCGTTCACATAACGGGAGGCGGCTTTTACGAAAATATACCAAGAATACTCCCTGAGGGCACGGCGGTTTCCATTGACACAGGCTCATGGGAGGAACCGGAAATTTTCAGGTGCATAGCTGAAATGGGCGGCATAGAGAGAAGGGAAATGTTTTCCACCTACAACATGGGCATAGGCATGATAGCGGCTGTGGCGGAAAAGGACGCCGAAAAGGCCGTGGAAGCCGTGAAAAAGACGGGAGAAGAGGCCTTTATCATAGGAAGAACGGTAAAGGACGCGGGAGAGAAAGTGCTCCTTGATATATGAGACGGTCCGTGTGACAGACGGAGAAGCACAGAGTATAAAGAAGCGTGAGCATCGCGCGAAAGGTAAAATACAATGGAAGATTCGGCAAAGGTGGCTGTATTGGTGTCAGGCGGAGGCACCAATCTTCAGGCGCTTATAGATAAAATCAGAGAAGGCCGGCTGGAGGAGGCGAAAATAGTAAAGGTCATATCCAGCAGACCTGACGCCTTTGCTCTTGAGAGAGCCAGAAAGGCGGGCATAGATACAGCGGTGGCGGCGGAGCAGGATGAGGTGCTTAAGGAGCTTAAGGCTTCGGGCGCGGATATAGTTGTCCTGGCCGGATATATGAAGGTGCTGCCGCCGGAAATAATAGAAAGCTACAGAAACAGGATAATAAATATACATCCTTCCCTTATACCGAAATACTGCGGAAAGGGATTTTACGGCATGAGAGTCCACCGGGCTGTTATCGAGGCCGGAGAGAAGGAAAGCGGAGCCACGGTTCACTACGTTGACGAGGGCGTGGACACGGGAAAGATCATACTCCAGAGAAGGGTCCCCGTAATTGAAGGCGATACGCCGGAGACCCTGGCGGCGAGAGTTCTGGAAACGGAGCATGAGATACTGGCGGAAGGATTGAAAGAGGTAATAAAAAACATTAAAAAGGATGAAGGAGGCAAATAATGGGCGGAGTAGTAGGTTTTGTTTCAGAGCAGGATTGTGTGATGGATCTGTTTTTCGGGACAGATTACCATTCACACCTGGGAACGAAAAACGGAGGAATGTGTGTGCTCCAGGAGGACGGATTCAACAGATCCATACATAATATAGAGAATTCTCCCTTCAGAAGCAAATTTGAAAGCGATATAGAAAAGATGAAGGGGAATATGGGCATCGGAGCCATAAGCGACAGCGATCCTCAGCCTCTTACGGTATACAGCAGACAGGGAGACTACGCCATAACCACAGTGGGCAGAATAAACAATAAAAAGGAGCTGGTAAAGGAGCTTCTTAAGGACAGGCCAAGCCAGTTTATGTCCATGAGCGGAGGAGATATAAACAACACAGAGCTTGTGGCGGCCCTTGTTTCCACGGGAAGAGACATAGTGGACGGCATAAGAACAGCCCAGGCCAAAATAGACGGGTCCGTAACCATGCTGGTGCTTACAAAGGAAGGCCTTTACGCGGCGAGAGACAAGTACGGAAGAACGCCTCTTATTATCGGAAAAAAGGACGGGGCCTACTGCGCCGCGTCGGAAAGCTTCGCCTTTATTAACATAGGATATAAATATGAAAGAGAGCTGGGGCCGGCTGAGGTGGCCTTTCTCACCGCCGAGGGAGAAAAAACCGTATCAGAGCCTCAGGAGGGAATGCGCATATGCGCCTTTCTCTGGACATATTTCGGATATACGACGTCCATATACGAAGGCAGGAACGTTGAGCTGATGAGAAACCGCAACGGCGAGCTGCTGGCTGAAATGGACGGAGACATGGACGTGGACTATGTGGCGGGAGTTCCCGACAGCGGCACGGCCCATGCTCTGGGATACGCCAATCAGTCAAGAGTCCCTTACGCCAGACCTCTCATAAAGTATACGCCTACATGGCCGAGGAGCTTTATGCCGCAGAATCAGAAGGCAAGGAACCTTATTGCCAAGATGAAGCTGGTGCCTGTATTTCAGATAATAAAGGATAAGAAATTCGTCCTCATAGACGATTCCATTGTAAGGGGAACCCAGCTTTCGGAGACGGTTTCATACCTTATAGAAAACGGCGCCAGGGAAATAAACGTAAGGTCCGCCTGCCCTCCTATAATGTACGGGTGCAAGTTCCTTAACTTCTCAAGATCCGTAAGCGATATGGAGCTGATAACCAGGAGAGTTATAAAGGATCTTGAAGGAATAGAGGGCGAGACCATACCTGAAGAGCTTTTAAAGGAATATACCGACAGCACTACGGAAAAGTACGCGGAAATGGTAGAGGAAATCAGAAAGAGGATGAAGTTCGACAGTCTGAAATTCCAGGATCTGGAGAATACCATTGAGGCTATAGGAATAGACAGGTGCAAGCTATGTACCTACTGCTGGGACGGAAAGGAATAGAGAAAATGACGATAAAATCCTTGGAAACCATACTTAAAGAAAATTCATACCCGGGCCGCGGCATAGTGGCGGGACGCTCCGAAGACGGAAGATATGCGGTGGCGGCCTACTTTATTATGGGACGCAGCGAAAACAGCAGAAACAGGGTTTTCACTCCGGAGGGGGAAGGCATAAAAACAGAGGCCTTTGATATTTCCAGGCTTAAGGATCCCAGCCTTATTATATACTCCCCTGTGAGAGTAATGGGAAGCAGCACCATAGTAACAAACGGAGATCAGACGGATACGGTCCGGGAGCTTATGGGAAAGGGCAAAACCTTTGAAGAGGCTCTGAGAGAAAGAGAATTTGAGCCGGATGCGCCCAACTACACTCCGAGAATATCGTGTATAATCAATGTAGAGGACGGAAGACATTCCTTTGCCATGTCAATTTTAAAGAGAGATGAAGGCGAGGAGGGACGCTGTATAAGAAATACCTTTTCCTACGAAGGCTGCCGGCCGGGAGAGGGGCGGTTCATACATACCTACATGGGAGACGGAAATCCTCTGCCCAGCTATGAGGGAGAGCCGGAAAGGGTAGACATAGCGGGAGGTATGGATGAGTTCACGGAAACTGTGTGGAACAGCCTCAACGAAGACAACAAGGTATCTCTCTTTGTAAGATATACAGATATAGAGACAGGCGAGTACAGAACACGTATCGTAAATAAAAACGTAAAAAGCGAGGAATAAAAATGAAAGAGCTGGAATTAAAATACGGATGCAATCCCAATCAGAAGCCGTCGAGAATTTTCATGGAAAAGGGAGAGCTGCCCATAGAGGTGCTCAACGGAAAACCGGGATATATCAACTTCATGGACGCCCTTAACGGCTGGCAGCTTGTAAAGGAGCTGAAGGAGGCCACAGGCCTTCCGGCGGCAACCTCCTTTAAGCACGTCTCCCCGGCGGGAGCGGCTATAGGACTGCCTCTCAGCGAGGTTGAAAAGAAAATATACTGGGCAGGCGATCAGGAGAGCATGTCTCCTCTTGTCTGTGCCTACGCCAGGGCGCGGGGAGCCGACAGAATGTCCTCCTTTGGAGACTTTATTTCCCTCTCAGACGTGTGCGACGTGCCTACGGCAAGGATAATAAAGCACGAGGTGTCCGACGGAATAATAGCTCCGGGATATGAGCCTGAGGCCCTTGAAATACTTAAGACCAAGAAAAAGGGCAACTACAATGTCATAAGGATAGACCCGGATTACAGACCTGACCCTGTAGAGAGAAAGCAGGTTTTCGGCGTTACCTTTGAGCAGGGCAGAAATGAAATGCCCATAAACGAGGAGTTTCTGGGCAGCATTGTTACTGAAAACAGGGAGATTACAGAGGAAGCCAAAAGGGACCTTATAATAGCCCTCATAACCTTAAAGTACACTCAGTCCAACTCCGTATGCTACGTTAAGGGAGGCCAGGCCATAGGCATAGGAGCGGGACAGCAGTCCAGGATCCACTGTACGAGACTGGCGGGGCAGAAGGCGGACAACTGGTTCACACGACAGCATCCAAAGGTGCTGGGACTGCCCTTCAGAGATGATATAGGAAAGCCTGACAGAGACAACGCCATAGACGTTTACATGGGAGAGGATTTCATGGACGTGCTGGCCGACGGCCGGTGGCAGCGTTTCTTTACGGAAAAGCCGGAGCCTCTCACAGGAGAGGAAAAAAGAGCCTGGCTGGATAAGATGGATGGCGTGGCCCTTGGCTCGGACGCCTTTTTCCCTTTCAGCGACAACGTTGAGAGAGCTTACAGAAGCGGCGTGAGATATATCGCCCAGCCGGGAGGCTCTGTGAGAGACGATATAGTGATAAAGGCCTGCGACCAGTACGGCATCGTCATGTACTTCTCCGGCATGAGACTGTTCCATCACTGATGAAAGCTTTTGGAGGTGTTGAAGATGAAAGTTCTTGTAGTAGGGGGCGGCGGAAGAGAGCATGCCATATGCTGGAAGCTGGCTCAGAGCCCCAAGGTGACAGAGCTTCTGTGCGCTCCGGGAAACGCCGGAATAGAAGCTGTGGCCCGATGTGTCGACACAGGGGCGGAGGATATAGAGGGAATCGTTTCACTGGCGAAAGAGGAGAATATAGATCTGGCGGTAATAGGGCCGGAGGTGCCTCTGGCCATGGGCGTCACCGACAGACTGGAGAAGGCGGGGATAAAAACCTTCGGCCCAAATAAGAAATGCTCCCGTCTTGAGGCCAGCAAATCCTTTACAAAGGAATTTCTTAAAAGACATAATATACCTACAGCCGGGTACAGGGAGTTTACCTGCAAGGAAGAGCTTCTCAGCTCAGTGGGAATCTTCGGCTATCCTATGGTTTTAAAGGCTGACGGCCTGGCAGCGGGCAAGGGAGTAGTAATAGCCGAAAACCGGGCGGAAGCCGAAAAGGCCATAGAAGAAATAATGGGAGAAAGGGTTTTCGGCTCCGCCGGAGACAAGGTGGTGGTGGAGGAATTCCTCACAGGAGTTGAGGCCTCCATGCTGTGCTTTGTCGATGAAAAAACCATAGTTCCCATGGAGTCGGCTCAGGACTACAAGAGAGTCTTTGACGGCGACAAGGGCCCCAATACGGGAGGAATGGGAACATATTCCCCAAGCCTTCTTTTTACGCCGGAGCTGGAGGAGCAGATAAGAGAGCGCATACTTGAGCCTGCCCTGAAGGGCTTTCAGGAGGATGGCCTTGACTTTAAGGGAGTGCTTTTCATAGGCCTTATGCTTACAGAGGAGGGCCCCAAGGTCATAGAGTTCAACAACAGATTCGGAGATCCCGAGACCCAGTCGGTGCTTCCTCGTCTTGAAAGCGATCTTCTTGACATATTCGTCGCCGTTACGGAAAACAGGCTGGCGGATGTGGATATAAGCTGGAAGGAGGACAAGGCCGTATGCGTTGTGGCAGCCTCGGGAGGATATCCGGGAAGCTATGAGAAAAACAAGGTTATCGGCGGCCTCGACAGGGTAGACGAGGACGTAATGGTATTTCACGCGGGAACGGCGAAAAAGGACACGGCACAGCTGGGCTGTGCTTCCCTGGGAAAGGAAGGCTGCCCGGGAGAGCCTCATATGGCGACGGTTACATCAGGAGGAAGGGTTCTGGGGGTTACCGCCATGGGAAAGACCCATGAGGAGGCCAGAGCCAAAGCCTATGACAACATAAAGCGCATACGCTTTGAGGGAATGCAGTACAGAAAGGACATAGGCGTTATAAACAAACTGTAAGGAGGTTAAAAATATGAGTGGAGAGAAGAAGATAATAACCATAAGCAGAGAGTTCGGCAGCGGCGGAAGGCTTATAGGAAAACGGCTGGCTGAAAAGCTGGATATTCCTTATTACGATAAGGAGCTTCTCGACAGAATAGCCGAGGAATCAGGCTTCTGCAAGGAAATGATAGAAGGTGCTGAAATGAAGGCCAAAAACAGCTTCCTCTACAGTCTCGCCTCAGCCATGGGCACAGGAGAGGCGGGGCCGGAGAGCCTTTCTCTCAACGAGAGATTCTTCCTGGCACAGTTTGACGTAATAAAGAAAATAGCTGATGAGGGCTCCTGCGTTATAGTGGGAAGATGCGCCGACTATATACTGAGAGACGTTCCCGAGGCTACCAATGTGTTCATATACGCTGAGGAGGAGGATAAGATTAAAAGAGCCGTTGAGGACTACGGAGTTCCTGCCGACGCGGTGAAAAAGCTTATGAAGGATACCGACAAGGCCAGAGCCAATTACTATTCCTACCATACGGGAAGAAAATGGGGAGAGCCGGTCAATTACCATATAGCCATAGACAGCGGATATATAGAGATAGAAGACATTGTGGATCTTATAATTAAATATACAGACGTGAAGCTGTATAAATAGGAGCTGCCATGAAAAAGAAAATAAGGGCCATGTATTTCAGCGGCACCGGAACCACCGCCAAGGTGGCGGCCGGAGCAGCCTACAGAATGTGGCAGGAGCTGGACAAAACAGAGCATAAAACAGGCGTCAGCGGCGCCACAGACGATAAGATAGATTACGTAAAGGAGGAGAACATTAATTTTACTCCTCCTGAAGCCAGAGAGAAAAAATACACCTTTGACATGGACGACATAGTTGTCTTTGCCACTCCCGTAATAGCGGGCCGTGTTCCCAATGTGCTTTTAAAGTTCCTCAACACCCTTGAGGGAGGAGGAGCCATGGCTGTTCCTCTGGTGGTCTACGGCAACAGGAATTTCGACGACGCTCTCATAGAGCTGAGAAACATCCTGGAGGAGAGAGGCTTTCACACAGTGGCGGCCGCCGCCTTTATCGGCGAGCACTCCTTTTCAAAGATTCTCGCCGCCGGAAGACCGGACATTGAGGATATGAAGACGGTGGAAAGGTTCGCGAAGCTTGCGGCTGAAAAGATACTGAGCGCAGTAAGAGAAGCAGACGGGGACAATGAAAGGCTGGAGGCGGCTCTGAAGGCGGCCGGTCCTGTAAAGGTAGACGGACAGGAGCCTCTCAGAGGATACTATCAGCCGAGGGACAGAAAGGGAAACCACATAAATATACTGAAGGTAAAGCCGAAGCTCAATAAGGAAAAATGCGACGGCTGCGGCATATGCGTCTCCCTCTGCCCCATGGGATCCATATCAGAGGAGGAGCCCGGCCTTGTAAAGGGAATATGTATAAAATGCTGCGCCTGCGTAAAAAAATGTCCGCGTGAGGCTCTTTACTTTGACGATCCGGGATACCTTTATCATAAGGAAGAGCTGGAGGCCCAGTACATGGAAAGAAAGGAGCCGTCTCTCTTTCTGTGACGGCGGCTTTGATTTTTTCATTGCCTGAGAAGCGGGATAGTGGTATCCTGATAGATATACTGCCGCCGCTCATCCGCGGCGGGGATGAAAGGAATGATGCGAAAAATGGCGGAAAACAAAGGAAAATACTATATCACCACACCTATATACTATCCAAGCTCAAACCTGCATATAGGTCATACCTACTGCACTGTCATGGCCGACGCCATGGCCAGGTTTAAGCGCCTGTGCGGGTACGACGTGAGATTTCTCACAGGCACCGACGAGCATGGACAGAAGATACAGACCATAGCCGAGGAAAAGGGAGTAACTCCTCAGGAATACGTGGATGAAGTGGTGTCCGGGATAAAGGAGCTGTGGAAAACCATGGAAATATCCTACGACGACTTTATAAGGACCACGGAGCCGAGACACGTAAAGAGAGTTCAGAGCATATTCATGCAGCTCTACGAAAAGGGAGACATATACAAGGGCGAGTACGAGGGAATGTACTGCACGCCGTGCGAGTCCTTCTGGACGGAAAGCCAGCTCATTGACGGCAAGTGTCCCGACTGCGGCCGTCCTGTGGAGAAGGCCAAGGAGGAGGCCTATTTCTTCAGGCTTTCAAAGTATCAGGACAGGCTTCTGGAGCTCCTTGAAAACAATCCCGACTTCCTTCAGCCGGAGACGAGAAGAAACGAGATGATAGCATTTTTGAAGCAGGGCCTTGAGGACCTGTGTATATCCAGGTCAACCTTTAACTGGGGTATACCGGTGCCTATAGATGAAAAGCACGTCATATACGTGTGGCTTGACGCTCTCACCAACTATATAACTGCCCTGGGATATCCCGATGATCCCGGTCTTTATGAAAAGTACTGGCCTGTGGACGTTCACCTGGTTGGCAAGGAAATCGTCAGGTTCCACTCCATAATATGGCCGGCCATGCTCATGTCCATGGAGCTGCCTCTTCCCAAGCAGGTTCTCGGCCACGGCTGGCTCCTTCTGGAGGGGGGAAAGATGTCCAAGTCCAAGGGCAACGTGGTGGATCCCGTGAAGCTTATAGAAAGATACGGCATAGACGCTCTCAAATACTTCCTCCTCAGAGAATACACCTTCGGTCAGGACGGAGTGTTTACCAACGAGGTTATGCTCAAGAGGATGAACTACGATCTGGCCAATGATCTGGGAAATCTTGTTTCAAGAACCGTTTCCATGATAGAAAAGTACAACGGCGGCAGGGTTCCGGATCCTTCCGGAGAGACCGACGCCTTTGACGACGATCTTAAGGCTGTTGCCGTGGGAGCAGCTTCAAAGGTAGAGGCAAATATGGATAAGTTTGCCTTCAACCTGGCTCTGGAGGATATATGGACAGTGGTCAGGAGAGCCAACAAGTACATTGACGAGACAATGCCATGGATCCTGGCAAAGGAGGAGAGCAGAAAGTCGAGGCTGGACACTGTTCTCCACAATCTTGCCGAGACCATAAGAATAATATCGGTGCTCATCTATCCTTTCATGCACACCACCTCAAAGGAGATAAGAAAGCAGATGGGTCTCTGGTATTCCGATGTGGCCTGGGAGGACGCCTTTGAGTTTTCCATGATGAGCGGAGAGCAGGTTAAGAAGGGAGCTCCTATATTCCCGAGACTGGATATAGACAAGGAGCTTGAGGAGCTGGAAGCCATGAAGGGAGGAGACTCTGAGGAAAATACCCCTCTTGACCTTAAGCCTGACATAGAATTTGATGATTTCGACAAGATAGATTTCAGAGTAGGGACCATCCTTTCGGCGGAAAAGCACCCTAAGGCTGACAAGCTGCTGGTATTTCAGGTGAAAATGGGTACTGAGACACGTCAGGTGATATCAGGAGTCGCTGAGTACTTTAAGCCTGAGGAATGCGTAGGCAGGAAGGTGGTGGTTGTAGCCAACCTTAAGGCGAGAAAGCTCAGAGGCCTCGAATCAAAGGGAATGATCATGTTTGCCGACAATGAGGTCAACGGCAGCATGAGATGCGAATTCGTCACCACTGAGGCGGAGGATGGAAATCCCGTAACATAGTGGGAAGCATAAAAGAGAACAGGAAGAAAACCGCCGCGCAGTTTACATGACCGCGCGGCATAATTTTTATAAGGAAAGGAGATAGAGACATATCATGTTTTTTGATTCACATGCTCACATAAACAACGGAGACATGACTCCGGCGGCCAGGGAAGCCGTAGCCGAAGCCATAGAGGCTTCGGCCGTCGACTATGTAACGGACATAGGCTTTGATACGGAAAGCTCCCGGCTGGCGGCGGAACATGCCTCAAGATATCCATGGTGCTACGCGGCCGCCGGCTGCCATCCCCACGACACAAAGGACATGGATGACATGCAGCTGGCTCTCATAAAGGGAATAGCCCGAAGGAGCAAGGTCGTGGCCATAGGGGAAATAGGCCTTGACTTTCACTACGATCACTCGCCGAGAGATACTCAGAGGTACTGGTTCAGACGTCAGATACAGCTGGCCAATGAGCTTAAAATGCCCATAGTCATCCACTCAAGGGAAGCGGACCAGGAGGTTATGGACATACTGAAGGAAGAAGGAGCCTTTTCTCAGGAGAGAAAAAGCTGGTTTCCGAGACGTCCCGATCCGGAAGGCTTTACAAGAGGAGGCGACGGCGCCTGCGAGGATGCCAGAGTCCTTCTCCACTGCTTTTCGGGAAGCAGGGAGCTGGGAGCTCAGTACGTAAAGCTGGGAGCAACTCTTTCCATAGCCGGTCCCGTTACCTATAAGAACAACAGAAAGACAGTGTCAGTGGTAGAGGAGATTCCTCTGTCATTTCTTCTGGTGGAAACCGACTCCCCCTTCCTTACTCCCGAGCCCTTCCGCGGCAAGAGAAACACTCCGCCAATGGTTGAGTACACCGCGCGAAAGGTGGCGGAAATAAAGGGTATAACCCTTGAGGAGGCAGCAGCCGCCACAAAGGAAAACGCCATGAGGTTTTACGGAATAAAGTAGAAATCCGGCGTACCTGTGAAAATCCATGAAAAATTTTTCTTCCCGCAGGAATTATGACAAAAAACGATAAGGACAGGCTGTATAATCATCCTGTATCGGGATTGGAGATTTTTATGGAACATACGGACAGAGCGGGAAAAGCCGGGACCTTCAGCGCAGCGAGAGCAAGGATAGCCCGGGGAATATTACTGGTTGTAACGACCTTCCTTATAAGCCGCGCTCCCTTTATGGGCGAATGCTTTCCGGGAGCGGCGGCATTGATATCATACATGGTGTCAAGGAGCGCCTTTAACATATATCTTGTGCTGCCGGCAGCGGCGGCAATACTGCCCTTTGGGGGAAGAGGCTACGACATATGGGGAGATCTGGCCGCGGTGTGTCTGTGCGGCCTGATTTTTTCATCTGTGAGAGGCGTGAAGCTGGAAATGTGGCAGCGGGCCCTGTGCGCCGCGGCCGCGGACGTAATATGCGTCAGCATGTACAGACTCATAAGCTCCACTGCCTACAAAATATCTCCCTGGGATCTTATTTTTCAGGGGGCCGTGGTATTTGGAGCGGTAATGGCATTTGACCGGCTGCAGGCGGCCCTGGAGAGAAAAAATGAAGACGGCAGCGGGGCTGAGGACAACCTGTCCCTTATATCTCTCGGAGCCCTGTGCCCTGTGGTCATAAAGGGAGCGGGTTTTGATTTTCTCATTTGGCCCTTTATTATATTCGCGGCTCTCTGGGCACTGACCTATGGAAGCCAGGGGAAATGTCTGGCGGTTATTGTATCCTCCGGAGCCGCCGCGGCCCTTCTGGGAAATGAGCAGTGGGGTTTTCTTATAACTCTCCTCATTGGCGGAACGGCGGCTTCCCTTGGACGAAGATACGGAAGGGTATTCATGACTGTTATATTCGCAGTATCGTGCGCGGCTTTAGGGAGCGCTGAAAGCGGCGTGATTCTGGGAGTTGACAATTACTGCCTCCTTCTGGGAGCCGCTGTGTTTCTGGCGGTTAACTGGAAGCTTTCCTCTTCCTTGAGAAAGCTGATGTGGAGCCTTTCCGAAAATGAAGGAGAAAAGGCTTACAGAGAGAAAAAGGCGGCGGAGGATGCCCTGAAGGAAAGCGAAAAGAATGTAGGAGCCCTGGCGGAGCTTTACGGCACATATATGGACAGCCGGTCGGTTATCGCCACGCAGCTGGCTGTAACGGAGCAGATTATAGAAAAGGCGCGATATAAAATGAGGAGATTCCCGGCGGAAAAGGCCCGGGAGGGCGAGGGGAAAATAACCATGCGCATCGGCTGCTCTCAGTGCGCCGCCGCGGGCAGCATAAACGGCGACTGCTGCGGCTGGCAGGATATAGGAGACGGCCGGACAGCCATGATAATAAGCGACGGAATGGGAAAGGGAAAGAAGGCGGCGGCGGAAAGCCTCCTTGTTACGAGGACTGTTCTGTCTCTCTTAAAGGAAGGGGCCGGGGTTGAGCTTATTCTTAAAATGATAAACGAAGTGATGCTCATGAAGGAAAACGAAGATTCCTTTGCCACTGTGGACCTTGTAATAGCCGACAGAAAAGCCGCAAGAGCGAAGTTTTATAAAACAGGCGCCGCGCCTACTCTCATAAGGCGAAAAAGCGCTGTGGAGGAGGTGAGGCTCTCGGCGGTGCCCCTGGGAATAGTCAACGGCCTTAAAATAAAATACGTGGAAGTATCTCTAAAAAAAGGCGACTGGCTGATAATGATGTCCGACGGAGTAAGCGACGGAGGCGACGGAAAGGGACTGTCCGCCGTAAAGGAGACGGCGGCAGCGGTAAGATCCGAGGACCCTAAGACAATGTGCGACCTTATTATCAACAGGGCCTCAGACTCATATATAGGAAGGGAGAGAGACGATCTCACAGTTCTGGCGGCGAAAATACTGTAGGCCGTCCCTTCACGCAAAAGACGGCTTTTTAAGAAAGGTTCCCTATGGTATAATAATTCCATGGTTATTGAAAAGGTACGGGAAACTATAAAAAAGCATAATCTCATTGAAAAAAACCAGCATATCGTAATAGGTCTTTCCGGAGGACCTGACTCGGTATGCCTTTTTCACGTGCTGCTGAGCCTCAGGCAGGAGCTGGGGCTTACCCTTCACCCTGTTCATGTGAACCACAAGCTGCGGCCGGGAGAAGCGGAGCGGGATCAGGCATATGTGGAGCGGCTGTGCCGGGAAAGAGGCGTGGAATGCGCCGTTTATACCGCCGACTGTCTGAAAATGGCGGAGGAGCTGTCAATGACAAGCGAGGAAGCGGGAAGAAAAGCCAGATACGACGCCTTCTTTGAAACAGCCGTGAAGACGGGAGACAGCGAATCCGTAAAAATCGCGGTGGCTCACAATGCCGACGATCAGGCGGAGACCATACTCTTCAGGCTCATAAGGGGAACGGGGACAGACGGACTCAGAGGAATGGACTACAGGAGAAAGGAAAGAGGCTTTGACGTTATACGCCCTCTTCTCGACGTAGGAAGAGAGGAAATAGAAGGATACTGCCGTTACTACAGACTGGATCCCGTCATGGACCATACCAACAGTGAAGCCATATATGCCAGAAACAAAATACGCCTGGAGCTTATACCTCTTCTTCAGAGGGAATACAACGCCAATATAAAGGAGGGGCTCATACGCCTGGGAAAAATAGCCGCTGCCGACAGAGAATACATGTGGGAAGAGGCGGAAAAGGCCTATATGAGTTTAAAAAGAGGCGGAGACGGAAAGGGAAGCCCGGTGATTCTGGACAGAGAGGGACTTGGGGAGCTGCCTGAGGCTCTTCGCCGAAGAGTGATGATAAAAGCCCTTGAGGAGGCGGGACTTGCTGAAGATATAACCTGGGAGCGGCTTACGGCCGCCGATAAGGTTATAGAAAAGAGCCGGGGAACCAGAACCGTGGAGTTCCCCCACGGATACAGGATGACGGCAGCCTCTGGGCAGGTAAGGTTTTCATCGGACAGAGATAAAAATGAAAAGGAAAGAACGGGCCTGACCATTGAGGTAACAGCGGCGGCGGAATACAGAAGGAAAAAGGAGGAAAAGGCCGGCGGAGGGAAGCCTGCAAGGGAAGTGGCCTTTGACCTGGATAAGCTGATGAGAAGCCGTGACAGCCGCGGGCCCGGGGAAAAGCCTCAAAAGCTTATTGAGGCCATAGCACTCAGACACAGAGAAGAGGGAGATTATATTATCCTTTCATCGGGCAGAAGGAAGATAAAAAAGCTGATGATAGACATGAAAATACCCTCCTTCGAAAGAAACGCCATCCCTCTGGTGGCCCTGGGAAGTGAGATCCTGTGGATGCTGTGGGAGGAAAAGGAAAGATTTGCCGAAGTCTACGGAATAGACGGGAATACGGAAAGAGTCATAACGGTGAAGGTTATGTGAAATGCCTTTAAAAAAAACTTTCGCCGCTATTGAAAAAACTTGGGTTTAGTGCTAAAATTACATAGCTAATTTGTTTGAATTTAACAAAAATTAAGGGCGCTGAAAGGCGCAGGAGGAAAGAAAGCTTGAAAAGGGTTACAAGAAATATTTGGATATATGTGATAATATTCGGACTTGTCCTGGCTATGGTGTGGTTTTACAACAGCGACGCTCCTGAGGATGAGACGGAGATAAAAACCTCTACCATGATAAAGCATCTGCAGGAAAACGAGGTAGAGGACATAAACGTAACGGACACAAAGCTGACGGCAAAGCTTAACTCGGGAGAAACAGTGTACTCATACGTAAACAGCACTGTGGACCTGTCATATATCTACGAACAGTACATTATGCCTCAGGTAAACGAAGGCACCCTGGATCTTGAAAGCGACGAGCCTGAGACCCAGTCCATATGGCTGAGTCTGCTGCCTACTCTCCTGATGATAGGCATAATGGTAGTGTTCTTCATAATGATAATGAACCAGAGCGGCGGAGGCGGCAAGGCCATGTCCTTCGGCAAGAGCAAGGCGCGTCTTCAGAAGGACGGAGATCTTAAAAAGATCACCTTCAAGGATGTGGCCGGTCTTAAGGAGGAAAAGGAAGAGCTGGAGGAAATCGTTGACTTTCTCAAGCATCCTGCCAAGTACAACAATCTGGGAGCCAGGATACCTAAGGGCATACTTCTGGTGGGCCCTCCGGGAACAGGTAAGACCTATATATCCAGAGCCACCGCGGGAGAGGCGGGAGTTCCCTTTTTCACCATAAGCGGCTCCGACTTTGTGGAGATGTTTGTGGGCGTGGGAGCTTCAAGAGTAAGAGACCTTTTTGATCAGGCCAAGAAAAACGCTCCATGTATAGTGTTCATAGATGAGATAGACGCCGTGGGAAGAAAGAGAGGCGCGGGCCTTGGCGGCGGCCACGATGAAAGGGAGCAGACCCTTAATCAGCTTCTTGTTGAGATGGACGGCTTCGCGGAAAACACGGGAATAATCATCCTGGCGGCCACCAACAGACCTGACGTTCTCGACCCTGCCCTTCTCAGACCGGGAAGATTTGACAGGCAGATAGTCATAGGCATACCGGACATAGTGGGAAGAGAGGAGATATTCAGAATACATTCCAGAAACAAGCCTCTGGACAAGAGCGTGGACCCTAAGGTTCTGGCGAGAAGGACTCCGGGCTTTACTCCGGCAGACATAGAGAACATGTTAAATGAAGCCGCTCTTCTGGCAGCCAGAAGAAACGGCATGAAAATAAGGATGGAGGAAATTGAGGAGGCCATAACCAAGGTAATAGCGGGACCTGAGAAAAAGAGCAGGGTAATAAGCGAAGAGGAAAGAAAGCTGACAGCCTACCATGAAGCGGGACACGCTGTGGTCGCCCATGTGCTTCCTAAGACGGACCCCGTTCATCAGGTTACGATTATTCCTAGAGGAAGGGCCGGCGGCTTTACAATGATCCTTCCTAAGGAGGATAAGTATTACGGAACAAGGGAAACCATGAGGGAGCAGATAATCCATCTTCTGGGAGGCCGTGTGGCGGAAATGCTCACTCTTGACGATATAAGCACCGGAGCCAGCAACGATATAATGAGAGCCACGGAAATCGCCAAGGATATGGTAACCAAGTACGGATTCAGCGAGAAGCTGGGACCTGTAAACTACAGCTCCTCCGATGAGGTGTTCCTTGGAAAGGATTTCTCCACAAGGAAGAATTACTCAGAAGAAACGGCTTCGGAAATAGACGAAGAGGTAAAAGCGATTATAGAGGAAGCCTTCCGGGCTGCGAGAGAAATACTGACAGAGCATCTTGAGGAGCTGAAGCTGGTGGCTGAAGGCCTTCTCAAGATTGAAACCCTCGACAACAAGCAGTTCGAGCAGCTTTACAATAAGGAAAAGACTCCTGATGAGCTGGCTGAGGATCTCAAGGAGGAAATGGAGAAGAAAAAGGAAAAGGACAAGAAGGAAGCTGCCGAAGCGAGAAAAATAAGAAAGAGGGAAGCCGAGCTGGAAAGACAGAGACAGCTTGAGGGAGCCCTTGCGGCTGCTGACGAGGAGAACAAAAAAGGAAATAAGAAAAGGCTTAAGACCACTGTCATGACATACGACGACGTGACAAAGACGGCGAAGCCTGTTAATCCGGAGGACCTCTCGGCAGGGAAGGAGGACGACGGGTATATAGATCCCGCTGACGATGATGAGGTAAGAGACCCTTACTTTGACGATGACGACGACGATATGCCTACGGAAGAGGAGCTGGCTGTATACGATACCGACTACCTCAACGATGATGATGATCAGGAGGAGGACAAGGGAGAAACGGAAGAAGATAAGAAGAAGGAGAGCGGAGAGTAATGAAGGTTACAGTCGCAGACTGTCTGGAGCTTGACGTTTTTAAAGACGCGAAGGTTCTTGCCGGAAAGGTCAACTTAATAAACGAGGTGAAAGCAATATCCGTTCTGGATATCCGGGATGAAAGTGATATTGACCTTTATGAAGGAGACTCCACCGAAATACTTCTCACAGGCTTTCTGGGAATAAAGGACGACGTGGCGAAGCAGTGCGCCATGGTGAGAAGGATCGCGGAGCGGGGATGCGCCGCTCTGGTGGTCTGCTATGTGGGAAGAGGAGTAAAATTTATTGATGGTAAGGTTATAGAGGCGGCAGAGGAAACGATGCTGCCCCTTGTATTGATGCCGGAATCAGAAGGATATTCCCATGCCATTACGGAGGTTATGGACAAGGTCCTCTACGGGGATAATTTCAGAAACACTCTTATCAGCAATACGGTGTTCCACCTCCTCAACTTTGAGAAGCACAGCAATTTTCAGTCGGCGGTTCGTGAAGCGGCCATAAACAACGATTTTCAGCTTATAATACTCAGCGAGGATTTCAATCCCATACTGACGGTGGAGACGAGGCATAAGGCCACCATAGCCGACGCCATAAAGCTGGGCAAGGAGAGAAACGTCGAAAGCAGCTCCAGGGTCTACACCATGATAGACGTAAACGGAGTTCTTACATACTGGGGCCCTGTTACCATAAACAATGAAAAATACTACATGTTCATAGTGGACAATGAAGACTCCTACACGGCGGGAGAAATAACCAAGCTGGCTGAAATAATAGAGCTGGCCATGGGCATGTGGAAATACACACCGGAAAGAGACGCCAAGGCGGAATTTATAAAGGCCCTCATAAGAGGCAACAAGAGTCTGGCCTACACCCTTAAGGATGAGGCCAGAATAAGCGGCGAGGACATAATCAGCGTGTTCTTCTCAAAGGGAATAGGGCTCGAGGCGGAGAGCCAGATTTTCTCCGAGTTTGAGAAGGAGGAGGATCTCAACGTAATGAAGATCACCGAAGGAGACGAAACCTACGGCATGATACTTAAATACGAGGATGAGGAGTCCGCCAGAGATCTTAAAAACAGCTGCGTCCGGCTTTTCAATAAGCTGAAGGGAAACAAGAAGGCGAGAGTTTTTCATGTTACCGGCCTCAACGGTATAGAGGGAGCGGGAGACGCCTACAGGCTTATAAGCGAAAGCTGGTCCTTTGTGCAGAATGTCTTCCCCTACAAGAGAGTTTTTACAAAATACGAGCTTACTCTGGTAAGCAACTGTATAAACATACAGATACAGGGAGGCTTCGTAAAGAAAAATTATATGGAGCTTCTCGACCCCTTTAAGGAGGCCGGGGAAAACAAGGGAAAACAGCTGCTGGAAACCCTTGAGACCTTTGTGCTGGACGCGGGAATGAACAGCGGCAAAACCGCTGAATTCATGGGAATCCACGCCAATACCGTACAGTACAGGCTTAAGAAGATAAACGAGATGCTGGGAGTGGAGATTACAGGAAACAGAGTAATACCGGGACTGACCATGGCCCTGGCTCTGAAACGGCTCGAGCGTGTCGTAAGCTGACAGTCATAAGTTAAAATTATTATATAACAAGGAGAGAGAAATGTACTTTAACTATCTTGAAAAAGCTGATCCGGAGATAACCGCGGCCATAAAGCGGGAGATCAACCGCCAGGAGACGAAGATCGAAATGATAGCGTCTGAGAACTTTGTAAACTATGAGATTATGGAAGCCTCGGGGAGCGCCCTTACCAACAAGTACGCGGAAGGCTATCCGGGAAAAAGATATTACGGAGGCTGCGAATTCGTAGACGAGGTTGAAACCCTGGCCATAGAGAGAGCCAAGAAAATATTCGGCGCGGATCACGCCAATGTTCAGCCCCACTGCGGAGCCAACGCCAATACCGCCGTATACCAGGCTGTTCTTAAGTACGGAGATCCGGTGCTGGGCATGGATCTTTCCAACGGAGGACACCTTTCTCACGGATCCCCGGTAAATATTTCGGGAAAATCATACAATTTCGTTTCATACGGCCTTGACCCGGAAACGGAAAAAATAGATTTTGACAATGTGAGAGAGCTGGCCCTCAAGCATAAGCCGAAGCTTATAGTAGCCGGAGCCTCCGCCTATCCGAGAACCATAGAGACGGATAAGTTCAGGGAAATCGCCGATGAAGTGGGAGCCATACTCATGGTGGACATGGCCCATATCGCGGGGCTTGTCGCCGCGGGACTTCATCCTAACCCAATGGAATACGCGGACATAGTTACAAGCACTACCCACAAAACCCTCAGAGGCCCGAGGGGCGGACTTATTCTCTGCAGGGAGGAGTACGCCAAGGCCATAGACAAGGCCATATTCCCGGGAACTCAGGGAGGCCCTCTCATGCACATAATCGCCGCCAAGGCGGTATGCTTCAAGGAAGCCCTGGAGCCTGAATTCAGGGACTATCAGCAGCAGGTAATAAACAATGCCCAGGCTCTGGCCAGGGCTCTTACGGAAAAGGGCTTTGAGCTGGTGTCAGGCGGAACGGACAACCATCTGGTTCTCGTAAAGCTTGTAAACAAGAACATAACCGGAAAGAGAGCGGAGAACCTTCTTGACGAGGCCAATATAACCACCAACAAGAACGCCATACCTAACGATCCCGAAAGTCCTTTCGTTACAAGCGGCCTGCGTCTAGGAACACCTGCCATGACCAGCAGAGGCTTTAAGGAGGAGGACGTGGTAAAGACAGTTGAGGCAATAGCTCTCGTAATAGACAACCCTGAGGATCCTGCGGCCATGGACAGAGCCAGAGCCATTGTCAAAGAGCTTACGGACAAATATCCTCTCCATAAAAACTTCAGGGGATAGAGCTAATAGTCAAGGCCCTGGGAATGGGTTTCCACAAGGGGAACGGGCTGTTAATGAATAATGTATACAAACAAAAACAAGTTGCAAACCACAACCTCATACGGTATATTAAGAGTGGTATCTTATATACTGATTGATTTTTAACAAACAACCAAAATACTATAAGGAGGAAGCATAATGAACAAGCTTGAA